>JASLEW010000607.1 GCA_030150965.1 Thermoanaerobaculia bacterium
GAGGCCATCATCATGAGCAACAACTACGACATGGCCTATTTCAACCGCGAGCAGACGGTGGTGGGCAAGGCGGACCTGATGAAGCCGTTCACCTTCGACGAGGAGCGCCTGGGCTACCGGCCGCGCTACCCGGAGGAGGAGGAGGCGCGCGCCAGGATGCGCCGCGAGGCGTTCAACCTGGTCGAGGAGGCACGGCGCGCCCAGGGCGCCGCGGCTCCTCTCCCCAGGGCTTCTTCCACCACGCCGGCGGCCCCCGCTTCCTGAGCCGCCGGCCCGGCCCCCTCCTCGCCCCTGTTGCCGGCGGCCGGCCCGGCCAGCGCGCCATCCTGGAGGGCGCCGGCGGGCGCCGGCGGGCTCCGGCAGGGCGCTCCGGCGGCTGGGAAGCACTTGGTTTCCAGGGGAATACACCCCGCAGCGTCCCCGTTCCGCTAAGATAAGGCGAAAGAAGGACCATGGCCACCACAGCCGCAGGGACGGCGACCGGAACGACCGAGCCGGAGCCCCCGCAGACCGACTCGGCGCCGCGCATCGCGCCGGAGAAGCTCCAGGACGTCGTCATCCGCTTCGCGGGCGACTCGGGCGACGGCATGCAGCTGACCGGCACCCAGTTCACCAGCACCTCGGCCCTGCTCGGCAACGACCTCTCGACGCTGCCCGACTTCCCGGCCGAGATCCGCGCTCCGGCCGGCACCCTGCCCGGGGTGTCCGCCTACCAGGTGCGCATCGCCGACTACGACATCCACACCCCGGGCGACGCCCCCGACGTGCTGGTGGCGATGAACCCCGCGGCGCTGCGCAAGAACCTCCCCGACCTCAAGCCCGGCGGCCTGCTGATCGTCAACGTCGACGAGTTCAACGACCGCAACCTGGTCAAGGCCGGTTATGCCGCGAACCCGCTGGCGGAGGGCGCGGAGGGCGGCACGGCCCTGGAGCGCTACCGGGTGTTCAAGGCCGAGCTGGGCACCATGACCAAGCGCGCCCTGGAGGGCAGCGGCCTCGACAACAAGGCGGTGGACCGCTGCAAGAACATGTTCGCGCTGGGCATGGTCTACTGGCTGTTCAGCCGGCCGCTCGACAACACCATCGCGGCGCTCACCCGCAGCTTCGCCAAGCGCCCCGAGCTGGCCGACGCCAACATCCGGGTGCTGCGCGCCGGCTGGAACTTCTGCGACGTCACCGAGCTGTTCCACCACCGCTACGAGATCCCGCCGGCGCCGATGGAGCCCGGCCTCTACCGCAACATCCAGGGCAACACCGCGCTGGCGCTGGGGCTGATCGCCGCCAGCCGGCGGAGCGGCCTGCCGCTGTTCCTCGGCGCCTACCCGATCACCCCGGCCTCCGACGTGCTGCACGAGCTGGCCCGCCACAAGGCGTTCGGCGTCACCACCTTCCAGGCCGAGGACGAGATCGCCGCGGTCTGCGCCGCGATCGGCGCCTCCTTCGGCGGCGCGCTCGGCGTCACCGCCTCGAGCGGGCCGGGCATCGCCCTCAAGGCGGAGGCGATGAACCTGGCGCTGATGGTCGAGCTGCCGCTCGTCGTCTGCGACATCCAGCGCGGCGGCCCGTCCACCGGCCTGCCCACCAAGACCGAGCAGGCCGACCTGCTCCAGGTCATGTTCGGGCGCAACAGCGACTCGCCGCTGCCGGTGCTCGCCGCCGCCTCGCCCAAGGACTGCTTCGACACCGCGCTCGAAGCGGCGCGCATCGCCATCCGCCACATGGTGCCGGTGGTGATCCTCTCCGACGGCTACATCGCCAACGGCTCGGAGCCGTGGAAGCTGCCCGCCGTCGCGGGGCTCCCCGACCTGCGGGTGGAGTTCCGCACCGACCCCGAGGGCTTCACCCCCTACCTGCGCGACCCGGAGACCCTGGCGCGGCCGTGGGCCATTCCCGGGACGCCCGGCCTGGAGCACCGCATCGGCGGCCTGGAGAAGGAGGACGTGACCGGCAACGTCTCCTACGACCCGGCCAACCACGAGCACATGGTGCGGCGCCGCGCCGAGAAGGTGGCGCGCATCGCGCGCGAGATCCCGCCGCTGGCGGTGGACGGGCCGCCCTCGGGCCGGCTCCTGGTCCTCGGCTGGGGCTCGACCGCCGGCGCCATCACCGGCGCGGTCAACGCCGCCCGCGCGCGGGGCCTGGCCGTGGCGCGCGCCCACCTGCGCCACCTCAACCCCCTGCCGTCCAACACCGGCGAGGTGCTCGCCGCCTTCGAGCGGGTGCTGGTGCCGGAGATGAACCTCGGGCAGCTCGCCCTGCTGCTGCGCGCCCGCTTCCTCAAGGACGTGATCACGCTGAGCAAGGTGCAGGGGCGTCCGTTCACCCGCGGCGAGATCGAGAACCGCATCGTCGAGATCCTGGAGCCTGCCGCCCATGCCTCCTGAGGCCGCCACCGTTCCCCCGACCCCGCCGCTGACCCGCAAGGACTTCGCCACCGACCAGGAGGTGCGCTGGTGCCCGGGCTGCGGCGACTACGCGATCCTCGCCTCGATGCAGTCGTTCATGCCGGAGCTCGGCATCGAGCGCGAGAACACCGTCTTCATCAGCGGCATCGGCTGCGCGGCGCGCTTCCCCTACTACATGAACACGTACGGGATGCACTCGATCCACGGCCGCGCGCCGGCGATCGCGACCGGCCTCGCGACGACGCGGCCCGAC
>JASLEW010000789.1 GCA_030150965.1 Thermoanaerobaculia bacterium
CGGGCGCCGGCCACGGTGGGCCGGGCGCCCGGCATCCCGGCCAGGGCGCTCCCCCCGGCCGTCTCCGGCGGCGCGGTGTCGAGGGCGCCGCTGCGCGGGTCGCCGTCGTAGGGCGGCAGCGGCGTCATGGGATCACCCGCCGGGCGGCGCCGACCATCGGCGCCAGCTCCCGCCAGGGAGGCAGCGGCGCGCCGTCGGCGTGGAGCGGCGGCAGCAGGCTGCCGTCCACCGCCGCCGCCGGGCGCTCCAGCCCCTTCTCCAGGCGGTCCAGCCACAGCCTTTCGACCGCCGGCGGCGCCAGCAGCAGCACCGTCTCCAGCGCCGAGCCGGGGAAGTTCTCGTCCAGGAAGTTGCGGGTGAGCCGCAGGTCGCGCACCACCGAGCCGCCTGGGCCAGCCGCCCCGCCGTCCGCCGCCAGGCCGCCGAAGCTCTTGTAACGGTGCAGGATCGGCTCGCCGCGCCGGGCGAAGATGAGGGTGTAGCCCTCGTCCTCGACCAGGGTGAGGGCGAGGAACGACCGGCTGCCGGTCGGGGTCAGGGCGGCGAGCAGCGACAGGCTGACGTTCGAGATCTGGCCCAGGCGCACGCCGTGGGCGGCGAACGAGTCCTCGAGCTGCGCCAGCAGCTGCTCGATGGCGAAGCCCAGGAGCAGCCGCCGCGGCTCCTCCTGGCGCGGCAGCGGCGAGACGAAGGTGGCGCCGATGCGCAGCTCGTCGACGCGGAAGGGGACCAGGCGGCGCAGCTTCCAGCGCAGCACCTCGTCGAGCGCCGCGGCGCCGCGCGGCAGGTCGCCGCTCTCGGCGTAGGTCACCCGCAGCCAGGCGTCCGGCACCACCAGCGACGCGTCGCGCACGCCGCCGGGGATGCCCTCGACCAGCGCCCCGACCAGCTCGCGGAAGGCCCCGGGCTCGCGCAGCGGCCCGCCGAGCAGGCCGTTCATGAAGGCGTCGGGCGGCAGCGCCAGCTGGCGGAAGCCGCGCAGCCTGAGCCCCGCGCGGTCGAGCACCAGGTGGCCGTAGCGGAGGCGCCGCTCGTCCATGGCGAAGACGTGCGGCGGCGACGGCAGCGGGGTGAACCCCAGGAGCCGCCTACTCCACGAAGGTAACTTTATTGATCTCACGCAGCGTGGTCACTCCTCGCAGGACCTGCTCGAGCGCCGACTCGCGCAGGAAGGTCATGCCCTCCTCCTTGGCGGCGCGGCGGATCTCCGACGCCGGCCGCTTGTCCAGGATCAGCTCGCGGATGTGGTCCGAGAGGTCCATCAGCTCGGACACCGCGAGCCGGCCGTGGAAGCCGGTGCCGCTGCACTCGATGCAGCCCGCGCCCTCGTAGAAGACGAAGTCGGCGTAGATTCCCGGATCGAGCCCGCTCTCCTCGAGCAGCTGGCGCGACGCTTTCGCCTCGCGCCGGCAGTGCGGGCAGATCTTGCGCACCAGGCGCTGCGCCAGCACGCAGTTGAGCGCCGAGACGAAGTTGTACAGGTCGACGTTCATGTTGAGGAAGCGCCCGAGCACGTCCACCACGTTGTTGGCGTGCACGGTGGTGAACACCAGGTGGCCGGTGAGCGCCGACTGGATGGCGATCTGCGCCGTCTCCTCGTCGCGGATCTCGCCGACCATCACCTTGTCGGGGTCGTGGCGCAGGATGGAGCGCAGGCCGCGGGCGAAGGTCAGGCCCTTCTTCTCGTTGACCGGGATCTGGGTGATGCCGCGCAGCTGGTACTCGACCGGGTCCTCGATGGTGATGATCTTGTCCTCCGAGGACTGGATCTCGGAGAGGCAGGCGTAGAGCGTCGTCGTCTTGCCCGAGCCGGTCGGCCCGGTGACCAGCACCATGCCGTACGGCTCGCGGATGAACTTGCGCACCTTGCGCATCGTCTCCTCGTCGAAGCCGAGGATGTCGAGGCGCAGGTTCTTGAACTCCTTGTTCATCGACTCCTTGTCGAGGATGCGGATGACGCAGTCCTCGCCATGGACCGAGGGCATGATCGAGACGCGGAAGTCGATCGTCCGCCCGATCAGCCGCAGCTTGAAGCGGCCGTCCTGGGGGACCCGCTTCTCGGCGATGTCGAGCTCGGACATCACCTTGATGCGGCTGATGATCGTCTGGTGGTGGCGCTTGTCGATCGGCTCCATCGCCTGGTAGAGCACGCCGTCGATGCGGTACTTGATGATCACTTCGTTCTCGCGGGTTTCGATATGGATATCGGAAGCCCGGCGCTGGATGGCGTTGAACATCGTCGAGTCGACGAGCTTGATGATCGGCGACGTGTCCGCCGTGATGCGGTCGATCGACAGGACCTCCTCCCCCTCCTCGTCCTCCTGGACGAGCTGGATGCGGAAGTCCTCCGAGGCCTCGTCGAGCACCCGCTGGGCGCTCTCCGACTTCTGCAGGATCTCGTCGATCGCCGAGCGCACGCCGACCTTGACCTCAACCGGCTGGCCGAGCAGCAGCTCGAGCTCGTCGATCTTCATCACGTTCGACGGGTCGGCCATCACCACCGCCAGGCGGCCGTCGAGCTGCGCCTCGGGGATGAAGCCGTAGCGCAGCATCAGCTCGAACGGCACCCGCCGGAAGAGGTCGTTCTCGATCCGGAAGTGCGTCATGTCGACGAACTCCAGGCCGTAGCGGGCGGCGAAGGTCTCGGCCTCGCGCCGCTCCTGGACGACCCGCTCGCGCGCCTGCTCGACGGTCTCCGCCTCGGGCTCCTTGACCGCCGTCCTGCCACTCATCACTGCCATCGCGTCACAACTCCTCTGAGCCCGCGGGCTCGAAACTCCGGCCGGGCCGCGGCGCGCTTCCCGGCGCCGGCGGCGGTTCCTTCTTCCAGGTGCTAGAACTTCGACGAACCGAGCATCGAATACATCGGCAGATAGATCGAGATCAGCAGGATCGCGATGATGATGCCCATGAACACCAGCATCAGCGGCTCGACCAGCGAGAGCAGCCGCTGCATGCGGGTCTCGACCTGCTCGTCGAGGAAGTCCGAGACGCTGTTCAACATCTCGTCGAGCGAGCCGGTGGCCTCGCCGACCTTCACCATGTCGATCGACATGTCGGTGAAGATCTCGCTCTCCTCGAGCGCCAGGTAGAACGGCCGCCCCTCGCGGACCTTCTGCACCCCCGGGTTCAGCCGGTCGCGCACGAAGGCGTTCCCCACCGAGGCGATGCCGATCTCGAACGACGGCACGAGCGGGATGCCGCCCGACAGCAACGTGGCGAGCGAGCGGCAGAATTCCGCCAGGGCGAAGCGGTGCAGCACCGGCCCGAGGACCGGGATGCGGAGCTTCGCGCGGTCCATCGCGAGCCGCCCCGGCACCGTCCGCCCCCAGGCGCGGATGCCGAGGATGGCGGCGATCAGCACCATCAGCATGAACACCCAGTTGTTGCTCATGAAGGTGGAGATGCCGAGCACCACCTGGGTGATCATCGGCAGGTCGGCGTCGAGCTCGGTGAAGAAGCCCATGAAGCGGGGGACGACGTAGATGGTCATCACGGCGATCATCCCGCCCGACAGGCAGACCAGCACGGCCGGGTAGGTGAGCGCCGAGAAGACCCGCCGGCGGGCGTCGAGCACCAGCTTCATGTAGCGCACGAAGCGGCGGATGACCGCCTCGAGCTCGCCGCTCTTCTCCCCCGCCTTGAGCGACGAGGGGTAGAGGCGCGGGAAGAGGTCGCCGTGCTCGGCGAACGCCTCCGAGAGGTCGGTGCCGCTCTTCACCCGGTCGCGGACGTCGGTCAGCACCGCCCGGAAGGTGGGGTTCTCGAGGCGCTCGAGCATCAGGTCGAGCGCCTGGGGGAGGGGGAGCCCGGCCTTGAGCAGCGCCGCCAGCTCCTGGTTGAAGACCAGGAAGTCCTGCACCGGCACCTTCCCCCGCCGCCCGCCGCGCAGCAGCGCGGGAAGCCCCATCTTCGGCGCCATCCCCTGGCGTTTCACCTCGAAGAGGTGATAGCCGCGCTTGCCGAGGTCGGAGCGCAGCGCCGTCTCGTCGCTCGCCGTGAACATCTCCTCGAACACCCGGCCGTCCGGCGTCCCCACTCGACAGATGAACTGCATGATTCTTCCCGCGGCTCCTTTGGTTCTTCGAACGCTGGTTGCTCTCTAGCGCCCTTC
>JASLEW010000804.1 GCA_030150965.1 Thermoanaerobaculia bacterium
GCCGCGCCGGCGCGCAGCCGCCCGGCGCTGCCGGCCCTGCGCCTGGAGGCGGGCGCCGTGGCCCGCCACCAGCTCGTGGCGGTGGCGCGCGACATCGTGGTGGAGGGCGAGGCGCTGGCCGACGTCGCCGCCCTCAACGGCTCGGTGCTGGTGACCGGCCACGTCAGGGGCGACGTCATCGTGGTGGGGGGCGATGCCCGCCTGGGGCCGCGGGCGGCGGTGGACGGCGACATCTCGGTGATGGGCGGCGTCGTCGCAGCGGCCGCCGGGGCGCGCATCGGCGGCCGGTCGGTGGCCTATCCCAACGCCTCGCCGACCCTGCTGACCTTCGTCGAGGGGCCGAGCCTCGGCCTGGCGGCGACCTCGCCGCTGGTCATGGGCGCCAAGCTCGCCCTCCTCGCGGCCTGGGCGGCCCTGCTCCTGCTGCTCTTCGCCGCCAGCGGCCGGCAGATGCTCGAGACCGCCGAGGGGGTGCGCGAGGAGCCGTTCCTCAGCTTCTTCACCGGCCTGACCGGCGTCGCCGCCCTGGTGCTCACCGCGCTCGCCTTCAGCGTCTTCCTGGGCGGCCTGGCCTGGGCGCCGCTCCTCGCCCTGGTGGCCCTGCTGCTCATCGTGCTCAAGCTCTGGGGCATGATCGCGGTCTTCTACGCCCTGGGCGACTGGGTGGCCCAGCGCCTCCTGCACCGCCATCTCCGTCCGCTCAACGCCGCGACCCTCGGCCTGCTGCTCATGGGAGCGGTGAAGTTCCTGCCCTATATCGGCGTCTGGACCTGGACCGCGGCCACCCTCATCGGCATCGGGGCGACCCTCTCCACCAAGTTCGGCCGCCGCGAGGCCTGGTTCGACCTGGCCTGAGCCTCGCCGCCCGGCGCTTGACCGCGGATCCTTCGATCTCTTACGCTGCCGGGAAGCCGGCCTGCCGGCGGGCGGGAAGGGGTGTGCTCATGGCATCGCAATCGGCGTCTGAGACGGCCGGAACGGCGGAATCGGCCGCTGCCACCATCGAGAGGATCGGCGTGGTGGGCGCCGGCACCATGGGGCACGGCATCGCCCAGGTCGCCGCCCAGGCCGGGTACCAGGTCACCCTGGTGGACGCCGCTCCCGCCGCCCTGGAGCGCGGCATGGCGCAGATCGGCAAGGGTCTCTCCCGGCTGGTGGACAAGGGCAAGCTCGCCGCCGCCGACCGCGACGCCGCCCTCGGGCGCATCGCCGCCGCCGGGGACCTGGGCGCCCTGGCCGCCGTCGATCTGGCCGTCGAGGCGGTGGTGGAGCGCCTGGACGTCAAGCGCGCGGTCCTGGGCGACCTCGACCGCCTCACCGCGCCCCACGCCGTCCTGGCCACCAACACCAGCTCCATCTCGATCACCCGCCTCGCCACCGCCACCCGCCGGCCGGAGAAGGTGATCGGCATGCACTTCATGAACCCGGTGCCGGTCATGCAGCTGATCGAGGTCATCCGCGGCCTGGCGACCGATCAGCCGACCTACGACGCCGTGGCCGCGGCGGCCCGCCGCATGGGCAAGACCCCGGTGGAGGTGCACGACGCCCCCGGGTTCGTCTCCAATCGCGTGCTGATGCCGATGATCAACGAGGCCATCTTCAGCCTCCACGAGGGCGTCGGGAAGCCCGAGGCCATCGATCAGGTTATGAAGCTGGGGATGAACCACCCGATGGGGCCGCTGGCGCTCGCCGACCTGATCGGATTGGACGTCTGCCTCGACATCCTGCGCGTCCTGCAGGAGGGGTTCGGCGACCCGAAGTACCGTCCCTGCCCGCTCCTGGTCAAGATGGTCGATGCCGGCCGCCTTGGCCGCAAATCGGGCAGGGGCTTCTACGACTACCCGGCCGAGGGCGCCGGCGCGCGGTGAGCAGGGGAGCCGGCGCGGCGCGCGGCCGTCCGGCGGAGGGTTCGGCGGAAGTGAGGATGTACTGCCAGGTCTGCGGCGCGCTCAACCAGGACGACCAGGAGTTCTGCGTGCGCTGCCATCAGAAGCTCCTGGTGCTGTCGGGCAGCGGCCACGACGACGAGGAGCCCTACGAGGAGAGCAGCTCGGAGGAGAGCTTCTCCTTCGACGAGCACCTGCTGGAGCGCATCTCCATCCTGGAGGAGGCGGTCAAGCGCACCGCCGAGACCGTCCGCCAGCTGCTCGGCGCCCTGCACAAGCAGGAGAAGAACATCCTGATCGGCCAGACCGGGATGACCGCCCTGCGCGAGCTGCTGGAGCAGAAGCGCGTCATCGCCGGCGGCGAGTGGAGCGACCTCTGGGAGTCCAAGATGGACTACCAGCTGCTGGCGCTCGAGAAGCGCGAGCGCTTCCTGTCGGTCAAGGAGCGCTTCGCGGCGCTCTACCACGGCGACAAGCGCAAGACCTTCCTCCAGCACCTCGAGGACGCCGAGTACGCCCTCATCGCCTTCGACATCGAGCGGGCGGTGGCCGCCCTCGAGGCGGCCTACAAGCTCGACCGCGACAACTACGAGCTGGCCTACTTCCTCGGCGAGACCCACTTCAACGAGGGCGAGAGCGAGGCGGCGCTGCACTGCTTCGCGCGCGTCCTGGAGGTGAAGCCCGACCACTACGAGGGCCTGGTCTACAGCGGCGTCATCCACTACGAGCGCGGCGACCACGCGCGCGCCGAGGACTACCTGAAGCGGGCGGTGGCCATCTATCCCGAGAGCTTCCTGCCGCTGTTCAGCCTGGGCGCGGTCTACGCCGGCCAGGGCAACCTGGCGAAGGCCGTGCTCTTCCTGGAGCGCGCGGTGCAGGTCGATGCCGTGCCGCAGGCCCTCTTCCTGCTCGGCAGCTGCTGCTACGAGATGGGGCGGCTGACCGCGGCCGTGCGCTTCCTCCAGGACGCGGTGCGCCAGGATCCGGCGTTCGAGGAGGCCCATCACCTGCTCGGCCTGGCCTACCTCGACCGCCACTGGAACCGCAAGGCGCTCGACGCCTTCCGCCGGGCGCAGCGGCTGAACCCCAAGAAGCTGCAGTACCAGGACCTCGTGCTCTACCTCTCCGGGCAGACCGGCGGCAGCCCCCTGCCGGGGGTGGACGGCGAGGCCGCCGCGCTGCTCACCAAGGGCGAGGACTTCGCCAAGCGCGGCAACCTCAAGCAGGCGCACGGCTGCTACCGCCGCGCGCTGACCCTGGCGCCGGACAACCCGACCCTGCTGATGTCCTATGCCGTCCTCTGCCTGCACCTCAACCGCAGCCAGGAGATCGAGGCGGTGACCCGCAAGGTGCTCGACCTCAACCCCGGCGAGATGCTCAAGGCCACCGCCTGCGCCGCCCTGATCGAGGCGCTGCGCAGCCAGGGCAAGTTCCGCGAGGGCAACCGCATCGGCCTGCGCATGGTGGACGAGGCCGGCTCCAACTTCAGCAAGACCATCGCCTACTACGAGATGGCCTACAACCTGGCGGAGATGGAGGAGGACCTCGACGAGGCGCTGGCCTACGCCCGCCGCTCGGTCGAGCTGTCGCCCGAGGAGATCCGCCAGTTCCCGCTCGCGGCCCTGGGCTGGGTGCACTACAAGCGCAAGGAGTTCGAGGAGGCGATCGACTTCCTGTCCAAGTCGAGCGAGCTCGGCCCCTCCGCCAACATCCTCACCCACCTCGGCATGGCGCTCCTCGCCTCGGGCGAGGAGGACCGCGCGCGCAGCGTCCTCGCCCACGCCCGCGGCCTCACCGGCCGCGGCGAGGGGCTCCAGGAACGGATGATGGAGTGCATGAAGGACTCCACCCGCCTCCTGGAGCGCGTCCGCCGCGGCCAGAAGCGGTAGGCGCCGCGGGCTCAGCGGCCGGATCGGCCGGACCGATCGGACCGGCCGGGACGGGGCGCCGCCGGGTGCGCCGCGTCGTAGGCGGCGATGTCGGCGTCGGCCAGGTGCTCGGCCTTCCAGACCATGGCACGGTGGATGCGGTTCCAGCCGCTCGGATGGTCGAAGAAGATGAGCTCCTCGATCGGGCCGGGCTTCATCTTGCGGTACTCGGACAGGTGCAGCGCCGCCAGGGCGAAGCCGTCGGGCTGGCGCGCCGCGTTGAGGCCGAAGGCGTCCGCCTCGGCCTCCATTGTGCGGGTCAGCGTGTTGGTCGCCGGCGTCAGCACGAAGAGGTAGGCCGAGAGCAGCACGATCAGCAGCGGCAGCGCCGCCACGTCGCCGACGCCGCGCGTGCCCCAGCGCCAGCCATGGGCGGCCTGCAGGCGGTCGAAGGCCCAGCGCATGCAGGCGAAGCCGGCCACCAGGCCGATGACGATGAAGGTCATCCCCTTGTAGACGTGGTGCAGGACGTAGTGGCCCATCTCGTGGCCCAGCACCGCCTCGATCTCCTCCGGCGTGCCGCGGTTGAGCAGGTTGTCGTTCATGCTGATCCGCGTCGTGCCGAACAGGCCGCTCACGTGGGCGCTCATGCGCTTGGTCTGCTTCGAGGCGTCGTACTGGTACACGTCGCTCGCCGGGATGGCGTTGGCGCGCGCCATCGACAGGATCTGCTGCTTGAGCGGGCTCTCCGCCAGCGGCTTGATCTGATTGAAGATCGGATCGACGTAGACCGGCGCGATGGCGACGGTGAAGGCGGTCAGCACGGTCGCCGCCAGCGCCCCCCACAGCCACCAGGTGCGCGGCGCCCGGCGCAGCACGGCGTAGATGATGAGCAGGGCGGGGATCCCCAGCACCAGCCCGACGACGAGGCCCTTCGCCTGGTCGCCCAGCCAGGCGCCCAGGTCCTGGTTCGACATGCCGTACTGGTGCTCGCGGAAGTAGCCCTCGTAGGCTTCCCAGGGCAGCAGCACCAGGGTGGAGATGACGATGTAGCAGGCGGCGTAGAGGGCGGTCTGGAGCCAGCGCCAGTGGGTGAGGCTCTCCGCCAGGTCGCGGAGCCGCCGCGACAGGCCGGTGCCCAGGAACAGCCAGGCGACGGCGAGCGCGGTCACGAAGTCCCACAGGATGAGCCAGTAGCCGCCCTCGAAGTAGGCGTCCGAGCGCGCCCGCGCGGCCGGCGAGAGCTGCGCCAGGTAGGCCTCCGTCGCCGCGTTGGGGCTGGGGTGGGGGCCTTCCGTCCC
>JASLEW010000841.1 GCA_030150965.1 Thermoanaerobaculia bacterium
CGGGCGCCGCCGCGGGCGGCGCCCGGGCCGCCGGCGCCCGCGGCGCCGCCCTGGTTGCTGGCGCCCGCCTCGTCGATCCGGTCCGGTCCGCCGACCTCCACCAGGGGCACGGGGAAATCGAACGCCTCGGCGGCCATCGCGGCCACCTCGGCGCGGGAGTACTCGTCGCCCAGGAGGCGGCTCAGGATCTCGGTCGAGCGCTCCTGCCAGGCGAGGCCGAGGAGGTCGTCCACGTCCGGCCACGGGGCCAGGGCGGCCGGCACGAAGAGGCCGCCGCCGGCGGGCACGCTCTGCCTCACCGCCTCCTTGAAGGTGACCGCGAGCGACGGGTCGCGGCTGCCGGTCAGCCGCATGGCTCGTCCAGCACCCGCGCCCCCCGGTGGTCCAGGGTGCAGGTCACGACCGCCGCGGCCACCGCCGCCGCCGCCCATGCCTGCCGCATCGCGCCGCCGACGGCGGCCGCCCGCGGCGCCTCGGCCACGGCGAAGACCGCCGGCCCGGCGCCCGAGAAGCTGCAGCCCCAGGCGCCGGCGGCGAGCGCCGCCGCCTGGACGGCGCGAAAACCCGGCACCAGCGCCGCCCGGTGGGGCTCGGCCAGGAGGTCCCGAAGGCTGGCGCGCAGGAGGCCGCGGTCGCCGGCGTGGAGGGCGTGCACCAGGGCGGCGAGATTCTGTGCATGTGCCACCGCCAGGTGCAGCGGGACGCTCGCCGGCAGCGCGGCGCGGGCGGCGCGCGTGGTCAGCTCCAGCTCCGGGCTCGCCACCACGAAGCGCAGGTCCTCGGGGAACGGCAGCGCCGCCGCGGCGCCCGCGGGCTCGATCAGGCGCAGGCCGCCGAGCAGCGCCGGCGCCACGTTGTCGAGGTGCACGGCGCCGGACGCCTGCGCCTCGGCCTCGCCGGCGGCGGCCAGGAGCTGCGCGCCGTCCAGGGGATGGCCGAGCAGGGCGTCGAGAGCGCGGAGCGTCGCCACCACGCTGGCGCTGCTGGAGCCCAGGCCGCTCGCCACCGGCAGCCCCTTGTGCAGGTGGAGGCGCAGCGGCGGCAGCCGCCGCCAGCGCCGCTCGTAGGCCTCGCAGGCGTGCACCACCAGGTTGCGCCGCGGGTCCGCTGGCAGCTGGTGGGCGAAGGGGCCGGAGCAGGTGAGCCGGAAGCGCTCGGCCGCCGGGTCCTCGCCCACCCCGGCCAGCGCCGCCACCCCCGCCACCTCCACCACCTCTACGATATCGCCCCACAGCGGCCCGGAGGGCACGCGCGCCGCGACAGGGGCTTCGCGGCTGGACCGGGCGCCGGCCTGGGGCGGAGCCGTGGGAGCCGTGGGCACCGCACGAGCGGCGGCCACGGGGAAAGCCGCGGGGGCGGCGGGATCGACGGAAGCGGCGGCCACGGTGAGAGCCGCGGGGGCGGCGGGATCGACGGCAGCGGTGGACGCGGTGGGCAGGGCGGGCTCGGCGGCGGGCGCCAGGGCCGCGCCGAGCACGTCGAAACCCGCCGCCAGGTTGCCGATGCAGGCCGGACCGTAGGCTCTGACCCGCTTCATCGGGGGATCCGCGCCGCGCGCGCCGCCTGGCGTCCCGCCCGGCCGGTCCGCAGCGGGCGGAGCATCAGTCGAATTCGCGCCTCGGCGGCGCCTGCTCGGCGCCCACCCGGCCGGCGGCGATGTCGGCGCGGAAGTAGTTCTCGCCTCGTATCGGCGCACCGCCCAGCCGGCGCAGCAGGGCGATCTGGCCGACGTGCTGGAGGGCGTCGGCGATCGGCCCCTGGAAGATCCTCGCCGGGGTTTCCGCCAGCGGCGCGTCGCCGGCCAGCTGATCGTCGAGCGCCTGGAGGGCGGCGAAGAAGCGCGCCACCTCCTGGTCCCAGGGCAGCGGCGGCGAGTTGTGCCAAGCGGGCTTGCCGCGGACCATGGTCAGCGCCCAATCGAGCAGGTCGCCGACGTGGGCCAGGATCTCGGCCGGCGTCCGCGCCGTCTCCGCCACCCGCAGGTCGGCAAAGTCCGGCGGGCTGCCGCGCAGCGCCTTGCCGCCGCGGTAGGCGAGGGTCGCCACGGTGTGGCGCAGCAGGGCGCGGGCGGCTGCGGTCTCGGCGGGTTCGGTCACGAGGGCCTCCGGCGAATACTCTGAGGATGGACCGGCCGCAGCGGATGGGCCTCGGTGTTGAAGACCACCTGGCCGAGGTCCAGCACGCCGTCGGGAGCGAAGGTCAGGTACAGGTACTTGAGCGTCTCGGCCAGGAAGTAGCTGGGCATGAGGTCCCCCTGCTCCCCGGTGACCACGCTCTTGAGCACGGTGAAGCCGCCGCCGGCGCGGCAATGGCGGCGGAGGCCGTCGAAGAAGACGCGGGCCATCTCCAGGTAGCGCGGATCGCCGGTCGCGCGGCGCAGGTAGTACGCCGACTCCATGATCTCGGGGCGGAGCGGGTATCCCGCGTCCACCGCCTTCATGGCGCGGTAGTCGATGACCTCGGGCTCGATGCCGTGCAGGTTCCACATGCGGAAGCAGGAGTCCTCCAGGCGCCGCGCCCGCGTGAGGTCGCCGTCCAGCACCAGCACCGCCGGAAAGAAGGCATGCAGGGCGCCGAACTCGGTGGCGGTGCGCCGTCCGGTGAGCATGTCCGCCTCGCCGTACCAGAAGCCGCTCGGCGCCTCGTCCGCGAGATAGCGGTCGACCGCCCGGCGGCTCTCCCGCCACATGCGCCCGCAGTCGGCGTCGCCGAAGAGCCGCGCCGACTTGAGCAGGTACTCGTAATAGGAATCGATGCCGCCGCCGATGTGGCTCCCGCGGCTGGTCCAGGCGCCGGTCTCGACGTCGATCTCGTCCCCCACCAGGCCGAGGGGCGAACGGCGGCGGTAGAGCTGGACCACGGCGTTCTTGGGCCGGTCATAGAACACCGGCTTGCCGGTGAGGCGCGCCAGGGTGCCGAGCTCGAGCAGCAGCGTGCCGATCTCGGCCGGGTTGCTGCGCGGCCCGGAGGTCTTGCCGGTGCGCAGGTTGACGAAGGTGTAGGGCATGCCGGTCGGCGAGTCGAAGACCGGCAGCAGGCGCCGCCCCAGGTCCTCCGCCAGGCGCAGCAGGCGCGGGTCGCCGGTCATCTGGTGGGCGGAGAGGAGGCCGCCCAGGACGCGGATGGTGATCTCGAAGTTCTTGACCGAGACGTCCTGATCGAAGCGCAGCCGCTCGGCGATCAGCTCCTGCGCCTTCGCCGCCTCGTCCCTGAGCCCCATCAGCAGCAGCGTGTCCAGGGCGTCCACCGGCGTCAGCAGGAGAGGTGCGGCGTACCAGTCGCGCACCGTGCGGCTGACCGGCCGCAGCTCGTCGTGCCCCCAGGCGGTCTGCTCGTAGGCATGCCACGAGTCGAGCAGCGCGGCGCTGGCACAGCAGGTGCGCGCCGCGATGCTC
>JASLEW010000861.1 GCA_030150965.1 Thermoanaerobaculia bacterium
CCCGCGCCGGCAACGCCGCCCGCGCCGCTCCGCGCGTCGGGCGGCGCCGTGGCCGCCGCCGCGGCCAGCGCGGTCAACGTGCAGGCCAGCGCCGCCGCCACGGTCAGCAGGGCGGGGAGCGGCCAGACGGAGATCCGCGCCCAGCCGGGCAGCGGCCCGCTGACCGCGCCGAGGACCGGCGCCGCCCACATTGCCAGGAGGATCCCGCATAGGGCCGCTCCCAGGCCCAGCCCCAGCCCCCGGCGCAGGACCGCGCGCCGCTCGCGCCCGCGGTCGGCGGCGCGGCGCGCGGCGAACAGGCTGAAGGTGTTGACCGCGGCGAAGAGCAGCAGCGCGCCGCCGGCCGCGGCGGGCCAGCGCAGGTCGTGGGCGAGGGCGCCGAACCAGGCCTGGCGCACCGGGGTGACGGTGACCCCCATCCCCTGGTTCATGTTGGGGTACTGGCGCGCCAGGCCGGCGGTGATCCGGTCCAGGTCGGCCTGGGCCTGCTGCACCGTGACGCCGGGCCGCAGGCGCGCCACGCCGGCGAGCCAGCGCTCGCGGCGCACGATCAGGTAGTCGCGGATCGGCGGCAGCATCGAGGGCACCCACAGCGCCGCCTGGTCCGAGAGGCCGCGGAAGCCGGGCGGCGCGATGCCGATCACGCGGTAGACCTGGCCGTTGAGCCGCAGGCTGCTGCCGACCGCCCGCGGGTCGCCGCCCAGGGCGCTCTGCCACAGGTCGTGGCCGAGCACCACCGCGTAGCGCTCGAACGGCCGCGCGTCCTCGTCGGCGGTGAAGAACCGGCCCAGCTGGGGCGCGACCCCGAGCAGCTCGAAGTAGCCGGCGTTGACCAGCTCGCCGTCGAGGCGCCGCGAGCGCGGCCCGGCTTCGAGGTTGAAGCCGAGCTTGCCGAAGACCGACATGCCGGCGAAGACGCGGTTCTGCCGGTTCCAGTCGGCGAAGTCCATCTGCGACGAGGGCCAGGGCTTGACCTCGCCGTGGCTGCTGAAGGCGCCCTGGAGCATGACCAGGCGCTCGGCCTGGCGGTAGGGCGGCTGCCGCAGCAGGGTCGAGTCGGCGACGCTGAAAACCGCGGCGGCGGCCCCCAGCCCCACTCCCAGAGCGGCCAGCGCCACCAGCACCCTCGGGGCGGCGAGGAGCGCGAGGCCGCCCCCCCGTGGCCGCTCCGGCTCCCGACGCGGATTCTCCCTCTCACGTGCCATCACGGTCTCCTCCGGGAAATGACAGATTGCGATTGCCGACGACGGGGCCTCAACGGTCGCCCTGGAGCCGGCTGCCCTGGAGCTGGTTGTCCTGGAGCCGGTCGCCCTGGAGCCGACTGTCCTGGAGCCGGCTGTCGGCCGCCGCGCCGGGCACGGCCCCCGAGCGGGCGAGGAAGCGGCCCAACGACTCGGCGTCGATCGGCGGGCAGACGAGGCCGCTCGCGGCGAGCCCGTCGAGGGCGTTGCGGCGGTCGAAGCGGGCGGTGAAGTCCTGCGGCCGCGACGGATCGGCCTCCTGGGTGGCGAGGCCGCGCAGGCGCAGCAGGTGGGGCAGCTCCTCCGGCGCCGAGCGCGTCCGCGCCAGCTCGAGCCACTCCTCGAACGGCAGGCCGGCCAGCTCGTGGCCGAGCGCCCGCAGCCAGCCGGTGAGCTGGCTCCACGAGACCTCCTGCGGGCTGAGCAGGTGGAAGGCGTGCCCCGCCGCCCGGCCGCCGAGCGACAGGGCGACGATCGCCGCCGCCACGTAATCGACCGGCACCAGGTCGAGCGCCAGCTCCACGTCGGGGATGCTGCGCAGCCGCAGGCAGATCTCGACGATGTGGCGCAGGGTATCGCTGCGGTTCCAGGCGCCCGTCCGGCTGTGCCAGGTGGCGCGGCCGAAGCGGTAGACCGCCGCCGGCAGGCCGCGGCGGCGGGCCTCGCCGATCAGCTTCTCGGCCACCCACTTGGTCTGCGAGTAGCCGCTGATGGCGCCGCGCGGGTGCTCCAGGGCGTCATCCTCCGGCACGATCGGCAGCGCCGAGTACTCGGGGGCGAAGAAGACGGAGAGCGTCGACATGAAGTGCACCGGCTTCCGCCGCCCCTGGAACGCCAGGCGCAGCACCTCCTGCGTGCCGAGCACGTTGGCGGCCTTGAGCGCCGCGTAGGGATAGGTGGCGTTCACCCAGGCGCCGTTGTGATAGATGGCACCGGCGGTGGCGGCCAGGTCGTCGAAGCGGGCGCGGGAGAGCCCGAGGAGCGGCTTGGCGAGGTCGCCGGGCAGCGCCTCGACGCGGTGCGCCGCCGCCTCGTCCCAGGCGCCGAGCTCCTCCAGGCTGGCGCGCAGCCGCGCGCGGGCCTCGGCGTCGCCGCCGGCGCGCACCAGGCAGACGACCTGGGTCGAGGTGCGTCGCAGCAGCTCGGCGAGCAGGAAGGCGCCGAGGAAGCCGGTGGCGCCGGTGAGCAGGATGCGCGCGGGCTCGTCCCGAGCGCCGAGCGTCAAGCCCACGGCGCTGGCTGGTGGGGCGGGTGCCGCACCGATCGCCGGGTCCAGGACCGCTTCGGCGAGCAGGTCGGGCTCGATCCCCGGCGGCAGGGGCGCCGCCCGCTGTGGAGCGCCGGTGCGGCCTCCTGCCTCTCCCGTGGCTTGAAGGCTGTCGGCGCCGGTTGCGCGGACGCCGCTTCCGGACGCCGCCGCCACCGGCGGTCGGGCGCCGCCCGCGCCGAGCGCGCCGCTCAGGCGCCGGGCGAGCAGCTCGCGCTTCACCGGCGACAGCTGGGCGCGCTGGCTGGAGAGCTTGGACCGCGCCTGGAGCACGCTCTCCGGGACTCCCGGCGAAGCCGTGGCCGCGCCGGAGGCCGTTCCCCTTCCGATGCCCGCCGCGCCTGCCGGCGTCGTCCCGCCGCCCGCGGCGGCCGCGGCGGCCGGGGAGCCCGCGGGCGCGGCGGGGGCTGCCGCATTGGCAGCCTGGTGGCGCTCGGCGGCGCCGAGCAGCGGCAGCTCGGCGAGCGGCCGGTCGGGGTCGGCGAGCGCCGCGCTCAGCAGCTGGAGCCAATGGCCGCGCCAGCGCGCCGCGGTCGCGGCGTCGAAGAGCGCGGTGTTCCAGGCCAGCGTCCCGCTCAGCTCGCCGCCGGTCTGACGCAGGTTGAGCACCAGGGCGAACTGGGTGCGCAGGTCCGCGCCGGCGGCGCGCTCGACCAGCCCGAGCTCCAGGCCCGGCAGCTCGCCGCGCGGCGGAGGCTGGTTCTGGAGGGTGAACATCGCCTCGACCAGGGGCAGCGCCCCCTGCCGGCGGTCCGGCCGCAGGGCCTCGACCAGGAGCGAGAACGGCAGGTCCTGGTGCTGCAGGGCGCCCAGGGTGACGGTCCGCACCTCGGCCAGCAGCCGGCGGAACGACTGGCCGGCGCCGAAGCGGGTGCGCAGGGCGAGGGTGTTGACGAAGAAGCCGATCAGCGGCTCGATCTCCGGCCGGTTGCGGCCGGCGACCGGCGCCCCCACGATGATGTCGTCCTGGCCGGTGTGGCGGTGCAGCAGCGCCTGGAAGCTGGCGAGGAGCGCCATGAAGATGCTCGCCCCCGCGCCGCCGGCCAGGGCGTGCAGCGCCGCCGCCGCCGGCCGCGGCACGGTCACCGCGTGCGCCGCAGCGAGGAAGGTCTGGCCGGGCGCGGCCGGCCGGTCGGCCGGCAGGCCCAGGGGCGCGGCGCCGCCGAGCCGCCCCCGCCAGTAGGCGAGCTGCCGGTCGAGCTCGGCGCCGCTCAGCCACTCGCGCTGCCAGGCGGCGAAGTCGGCGTACTGCACCGGCAGCTCGGG
>JASLEW010000886.1 GCA_030150965.1 Thermoanaerobaculia bacterium
GGGCGAGCAGCGCGGCGAGCTCCAGGCCGATGCCGCCGGTGCCGCCGGTGATCAGCCAGGTGCCGCCGCGCCGCGGGCGTGGCGCTCTCCCGTCCGGCAGGCCCGGGAGGCGCAGCGGCTGGAACTCCTGGAGCCAGCGGCGGTGGCCGCGCCAGGCGACGATCCGCTCCGCCGGCGGGACGGACAGCTCGCGCCGCAGGGCGGAGGCCGCCCGCTCGATCGCGGCGGGGGAGCCGCCCGCCAGGTCGAGATCGACGCAGCGGCAGGAGACGCCGCGGATCTCCAGCGGCAGCACCAGACAGGGACCGATCAACGTCGCCTTGGCGGGCGCGAGCGCCTCGCCGCCGAGGACGGCATGGAGCCCGTCCGCCACGGCGGTCAGCTCCAGCGGCCGGCGGAGAGCGTGCGCGCCGAGCGCCTGGGCAAGGAAGAGCAGGCTGAGGAACCCCGCCTCCTGGCACCTCTCCACGGCGGTGGCCGCATCCCCCGGCGGGGGCGGCCCGACGCTCCACAGGTGGACGATGCGGGCGGGGAGGCCGCCCCGGGCGGCGAGGTCGTCGACCAGCGCGAGGTAGTCGTCCGGCCGCCCCGGATCGATGCGGTAGCGCCCGGCACCGAGGCGCGCGAAGGGGCCGCCCGCCTCGACCGTCGTCACCCGCTCCCCGAGCGACCGGGCGAGCGCGCGTCCCACGCCCACGGCGTCGAGGAAGACGAGCCAGCCCGCCGGCTCCCCCGCCGAGCCCGGCGCCGGCTCCGGCGGCGCAGGCTCCACGGCGGGCGGCAGGACCGACTCCCGCCAGACCGGGGCGTAGAACCAGGCGCCGAGGTCCGGGTTCTTGCCGGCGGCCCCGACGGCCCCGGCCGCCGCCGGGCGCCCGGCGGCGGCCGGCGCGGGGTCGATCCAGAAGCGGCGGCGCTCGAAGGGATAGGTGGGCAGCGGCACGCGGCAACGGCGCTCGCCGGCGTGGAGGACCGCGGCGTCGATCTCCACGCCGGCGATCCACAGCTTGCCCAGGCCGGCGAGCAGGAACGCCTCGTCGGGCTGGCGGTCCCAGGAATGCCGGAGGACCGGCACGGCGATGCGCCCGCGCCCGGACGCCGGGTGCTGGAGCAGCAGCGACGACAGGCTGGTGCCCGGCCCGACCTCGACGAAGACGCGCGCCGGCTCGCGCAGCAGCTCGGAGAGCCCCTGCGAGAAGCGGACCGTCTGGCAGAGGTGGCGCGCCCAGAAAGCCGGGGAGAGCGCCTCCTCGGGGCGGACCCAGGTGCCGGTGACGTTGGAGACGAAGGGCAGCCGCGGCGGCTGCAAACGCATCCCGCCCAGCAGCTCGACGAGACGCTCCCGCACCGGCTCCATCATCGGCGAGTGGAAGGCGTGGGCGGTGCGCAGGCGGCGGACCGCCAGACCCTCGGCGGCGAGGCGCCCGGCGAGCGCATCGACCGCCGCGGCCGGCCCGGCGACGACGGACACCTCGGGGCCGTTGGCGGCGGCCACGCAGAGGCCGCCGGGGCCGCCGCCGAGCAGCGGCGCGACCGCCTCCTCGCCCAACGGCACGGCGAGCATCCCGCCGGCGGGCAGCTCCTCGATCCAGCGCGCCCGCAAGGCGACCACCCGCAGCGCGTCCTCGAGCGAGAAGACGCCGGCCAGGCAGGCGGCCGAGTACTCGCCCAGGCTGTAGCCGATCAGCGACTCGGGCTCGACGGCGAGGTCGCGCAATGCCGCGGCGAGGGCCATCTCGACGGCGAAGACCGCCGGCTGCGCCAGCGACGTCCGCTCCAGGGCGTCCGGCGCCAAGGGATCCTCGCCGGCACGGCCGAGCATGCGTCGCAGGCTGCCCTGCGCCAAGGCACCGTCGCCGGCGCGGCCGAGCATGCGCCGCAGGCTCCCCCGAGCCGCCGCCGCGGCGTCCTGCGCCGCCACGGCGTCCTCCGCCACCGCGAAGCCCTCCGCCACCGCGGCATCGTCTGCCGCCGCAGCCTCCTCCGCCACCGCGGCGTCCTCTACCGCCCCATCGTCCGTCAGCAGGGCAGCGCGGAGATCGAGCCCCAGCCCTTCACCGATCTCCAGGCAGCGGTCGAGCTCCCGCCGGAAGGCGGCGTTCGCGGCGTAGAGCCCGCGCGCCATGCCGGCGTAGTGATCGCCCAGGCCGGGGAGGAGGAAGGTCACGCGGCGGCCGCTCGCACCGTGCTCCGCCGTGGGCACGGCGCGGCCCGCGAAACCGCTCCAAACCTGCCCGGCGGAGCGCCGCGCGAGCGCCGCGGCCGCCTCCTCGCGGCCGCGGCAGAGGACGGCGCGGCGGCAGGCGAAGGCGCGCCGCCCGGTGGCGAGCGTGAAGGCGACGTCGGCCAGCTCCTGCTCCGGATGCGCCTGAAGGTGCGCCGCGAGGCGGTCGGTGGCGCTCTCCAGGGCGGGCTCGGTGCGCGCCGCGAGCAGCAGCAGCTGGAAGCCGCGGGTCGGGGTGGACGGCGCCGTGGCGGGCGCCTCCTCCAGCACCGCGTGGACGTTGGTGCCGCCGACGCCGAAGGAGCTGACGCCGGCGCGCCGCGGCCCCGCGGATGCCCACTCGGCAAGCGTGGCGTTGACGAAGAAGGCGCTGGACGCGAAGTCGATCTGCGGGTTCGGCGCGGTGAAGTTGAGGCTCGGCGGGATCTGCCGGTGGGCGAGCGCCAGCACCGTCTTGAGGAAGCCGGCGATCCCGGCCGCGGCGTCGAGGTGGCCGATGTTGGTCTTGATCGAGCCCAGGGCACAGAAGCCGCGCCGCGCGGTGCGCCGGCGGAACACCCGGTCGAGCGCCGCCACCTCGATCGGATCGCCCAGCGCCGTGCCGGAGCCGTGGGCCTCGACATAGGAGACGCTCGCGGCATCGACCTCCGCCAGGGCGAGCGCGGTGGCGACGACCTTCGACTGCCCCTCGACGCTCGGCGCCGAGTAGCCGGTCTTGGCCGCGCCGTCGTTGTTCATCGCCGAGCCGCGGACGACCGCCCAGATCCGGTCGCCGGCGGCGACGGCGTCCTCCAACCGCCGCAGGACCACCATCCCGGCGCCGCTGCCGGTGACCGTCCCGGCGGCGCGGGCGTCGAAGGCCCGGCAGTGGCCGTCGGGCGACATGATGCCGCCCTCCTGATAGAGGTAGCCGCCCTGCTGCGGCACCCTGACCGACACGCCGCCGGCCAGCGCCAGGTCGCACTGGTAGCCGAGGAGGCTCTGGCAGGCCAGGTGGACGGCGACGAGAGAGGTCGAGCAGGCCGTCTGCACGGTGACGCTCGGCCCCTGCAGGTTCAGCTTGTAGGAGATCAGGGTGGCCAGGAAGTCCTTCTCGCTGCCCAGGGCGATCTGGCTGAGGCCCGCCGCCGCCATCGCGGCGGGGTTGGCCAGCACGTTGCTGAACAGGTAGGTCGAGCTGCTGACGCCACAGAACAGGGCGATCGGGCCGGGGGGCCGCGCGGGATCGCAGCCGGCGTGCTCCAGCGCCTCCCAGGCACATTCGAGCAGGAGGCGCTTCTGCGGATCGAGCACCTCCGCCTCGCGCGGCGCGAGGTCGAAGAAATCGGCGTCGAACAGCTCCACGCCGTCGAGCGCGCCGTGCGCCCGCACGAAGTCGGGCCGCGCCAGCGTCGCGGCGCCGACGCCCGCCGCCGCCAGCTCTTCGGCGGTGAAAAAGGAGATGCACTCGGTGCCGGCCGCCAGGTTGGCCCACAGCTGCTCGACGTCGGCCGCCTGGGGAAAGCGGCCCGCCATGCCGACGACGGCGACGGCGTCGGGAAGGCCGGTCAGGAGACCACCTCCGGCTCGCGGGCCCTGAGCCGGTCGCGCTGCCGCCGCCGCGCGGCGAGCTGCAGCCGCGCCCGCTCCTCCTCGGCGGCGAAGCCGTCCTCCTCCCCGTCTCCGGCCAGGTGGCGGGCCAGCGAGCGGATGGTCGGATGGGCGAAGAGCTCGACGATCGGGACCGCGCGGCCCAGCGCCGCGGCGAGCCGGACCTGGGCCCTGACCAGCAGCAGCGAGTGGCCGCCGAGCGCGAAGAAGTCGTCGTCGATGCCCGGCTGCTCGATCTGCAGCACCGCGCCCCACACCTCGGCGAGGGTCCGTTCGAGGCCGGTGCGCGGCGCCGCCGGCGCGGCGGACCCGGCCCCCACCGCGGCCGGCGGCGCCGGCAGGGCCGCGAGGTCCAGCTTGCCGTTGGCCGTGGCCGGGAGCGCGGCGAGGGTGACGAACGCCGACGGCACCAGGGGGTCGGGAAGGCTCCGGCGCAGGAAGGCGGCGAGGGCCGCCGGGGTGGGCGCCTCCGGCGCCGCCACGCAATAGGCCACCAGGCGCGGCTCGCCCGGGCTGTCCTCGCGCACCACGACGGCGGCCTCGCGGACCTGCGGATGGCGCCCCAGGAGCGCCTCGATCTCGCCCAGCTCGATGCGCCGGCCGCGCACCTTCACCTGGCGGTCGGTCCGCCCCAGGAACTCCAGAGCGCCGTCGGGGCGGAAGCGGACCCGGTCGCCGGTACGGTAGAGGCGCTCTCCCGGCGCGGCGGCGAAGGGGGAGGGGACGAACGCCGCGGCGGTCAGATCGGGGCGCCCGGCGTAGCCGCGGGCGAGGCCGTCGCCCCCGGCATGAAGCTCCCCGGGCACTCCGACCGGCACCGGCTGCTGGGCCGCATCGAGCAGGAACACCCGCTTGCCGGCGATCGGCCGGCCGATGGGCACCCGCAGGCCGGAGGCCTCGCGTCCGCAGTCCCAGCAGGCGATGTCGATGCAGGCCTCGGTCGGTCCGTAGACGTTGTACAGCCCGGCGGCCAGCAGCGCGTGGCCGCGGTCCCTGAGCTCCGGCGGGAACGCCTCGCCGCCGACGAAGAGGCAGCGCAGGGCCGCGCTCTCGGCCAGGGCCCCGCTCTCCAGGAGGACGCGCAGCAGCGACGGAGGAAAATCCGTGATGCTCACCCCCTCGTCGCGCATCGCCCGGCGCAGCCAGAGCGCGTCCTGGTGGCGGCCCGGCGGGACCAGGACCAGCCGCGCCCCGGCGAGCAGCGCGCCGAAGATCTGCCACACCGAGGGATCGAAGGTGAGCGGGATGTTCTGCAGCACGGTGTCGCGCGCGCTCAGCCCGAAGTCCCGCAGCCGCCAGAGCAGGGTGGCGCAGACGCCGCCGTGCGGCACCATCACCCCCTTGGGTTGGCCGCTCGAGCCGGAGGTGTAGAGGACGTAGGCCAGATGGCCCGGCCCCGCGCCCACTTCGGCCGCGCCGTCGCCGGCCGTGCCCGCTTCGGCCGCGCCGTCGCCGGCCGCGCCCGCCTCCGCCGCACCGTCGAGGACGACGGCGACCACACCCTCGGGGACCGCCCCGAGCGTGCTCACCTCGGCGAGCACCAGCGCCGCGCCGGAATCGGCGAGCATCCAGGCCAGCCGCTCGCGCGGCAGATCGAGGTCGAGCGGCAGGTAGGCCCCACCCGCCTCCAGGATCCCGAGCAGCCCGGCGACGAGCCGGGGCGAGCGCTCGAGGCACAGCCCGACGACCCGCTCCGGACCGACGCCCGCGGCGCGCAGCCGCCGCGCCACCGCGCGGGAGCGCCGGAGGAGCTCGCCGTAGGTCACGGCCTCCCCCTCCCCCACCAGCGCGACCGCGTCGGCGGCCAGCGCCGCCCGCGCCGCGAACAGGCCGTGCAGCGTGACTCCCGGAGGGAGAGCGAGGGGCTCGCCCTGCCACTCCCGCACGGTCTGGTGAACCTCGGCCGCGGAGAGCAGAGGGAGGAGAGACACCGGCGTGTCCGGCGCCGCCGCCGCCGCCGCGAGCAGCTCGCGGAAGTGGCCGAGCAGCCGCCGCGCGGTCGCCGGGTCGAACAGCTCGCGGTTGTAGTCGAGCAGCACCGGCAGCGCGCCGCCGCCGCCCAGCAGTCCCAGCGTCAGGTCGAAGTTCGCCCGCGGCACGTCGCCATGGCGTGCACGGATCTCCAGGCCGGGCAGCGCGAGCCGCGGGCCCATCTCGTACTGGAGGACGAGCATCACCTGGAACAGCGGGTGGCGGCTCAGGTCGCGCCGCGGCTGCAGCTCCTCGACCAGCCGTTCGAAGGGGAGGTCCTGGTGGGAGTAGGCGCCCAGGGCCGTGCGGCGGATGCGGCGGGCGAGCTGCCGCAGGGCCGGATCGCCCGACAGGTCGGTGCGCAGGGCGAGGGTGTTGACGAAGAACCCCACCAGGTTCTCGACCTCGCTGCGGCCGCGGTTGGCCGCCGGCGTCCCCACCACCACGTCGTCCTGGCCGCTGTAGCGGTGAAGCAGCGCGGCGAAGGCGCCGAGCAGGGTCATGAACAGGGTGACCCCCTCGCGGCGGCTCAGCTCGGCCGCCGCCTGCGCCAGCGCGGCCGGCAGGACGGCGCCGACCCGCGCGCCGTGCGAGCCGAGCACCGGGGGACGCGGCCGGTCGGCCGGCAGCTCGAGCGCAGGCGCCTGGCGCAGGCCCTCCCGCCAGTAGGCGAGCTGCTCCGCGAGCGCCGGGCCACGCAGCCAGCCGCGCTGCCAGACGGCGAAGTCGGCGTACTGGACCGGCAGCGGGGGAAGCTCCGCCGGCTCGCCGGTCACCAGCTCGCGGTAGAGGCCGCCCAGGTCGCGCACCAGGATGCCGAGCGACCAGTTGTCGACCACCGTGTGATGCGCGGCGACGACCAGGTCGTGCGCCGTGGGGCTGCGCCGCAGCAGCAGGGCGCGCAGCAGCGGGCCGCGGGAGAGGTCGAAGGGGGAGCGCGCCGCCGCCGCCGCCAGCCGCTCGGCCACGCCGCCGCGCCGCCAGGCCGTGAGCGCGGCGAGGTCCACCACCGGCAGCGCAAAGCGGCGCGGCGGCGCGATCCGCTGCACCGGCGATCCCTGGCTCTCGCCGAAGGTGGTGCGCAGCACCTCGTGGCGCGCGGTGACGCGGGTGAACGCCGCGGCCAGCGCCAGCACGGCGAGGTCCCCGGTCAGATCGAGGACGACCGCGATGGTATACGCCGAGCGCCCGGGGTCCAGGCGGTCGAGGAACCAGAGGCGCTGCTGGCCGAACGACAGCGGCAGGTCGCCCTCGCGCGGCATCGGCACGAGCGGCGGCGGCGCCGCCGCCCGCGGGCCGCCGCGCTGCAGCTCGTCGACGCGCGCGGCGAGCGCCGCGAGGTCCTGCCGCCCCAGGAAGTCTCCCAGCGCCACCTCGACGGCGAAGAGGTCGCGGATGCGCGACAGCATCCGCAGGGCGAGCAGCGAGTGGCCGCTCAGGGCGAAGAAGTTGTCATGGATACCGACCGGACCCGAGCGCAGGAGGTCCTGCCAGAGACCGGCGAGGAGCTCTTCGGCCGGCGTCCGCGGCGCCACGTAGGGCTGCCGCTCGCGCGCCGGCGGCGGCGGCAGGGCCGCGCGGTCGACCTTGCCGGTCAGGGTGCGCGGCAGGCGGTCCAGGACGACGAACGCCGCCGGCACCAGGGACTCCGGGAGGCTGCGCTGCAGGAAAGCGCGCAGCTCCTCCGGCGCCACGTCCCCGTCCGCCGCCGCATAGGCGCAGAGCGCGGGGCCGTCGTCCCTCTCGAAGGCCACGACCACGGCGTCGCGGACCCGCGGATGCTCGCGCAGGGCGCCCGCGGCCTCGGCCGGCTCGACGCGGACGCCGCGGATCTTGACCTGGTCGTCGCGCCGCCCCAGGAACTCGAGCTCGTCGTCGTCGCGCAGGCGCCCGAGATCGCCGGTGCGGTAGACGATGTCCCGCGGGTCGCCGGAGAGCGGGTTGGGGACGAAGACCTCCCGCGTCAGCTCGGGCCGGTCGAGATAGCCCAGCGAGCGGAAGGGGGTGCGGATCAGGATCTCTCCGGCCACGCCGGGAGGGCAGACCGCGCCGCTCTCGCCGAGCACCACCACCCGCGCCCCGTCCATCGGCCGGCCGATGGGGATCGCCGCCGCCGCGCGGTCGGCCGGGCGGACGCGGTAGAAGAGCTTGGTCATGGTGGTCTCGGAGGGGCCGTACAGGTTGACCAGCTGGGCGCGCTCGCCGAACACCTCCATCCAGCGCCGGACGTCGGCCGGCAGCAGCGTCTCGCCTGCCAGCAGCACCCAGCGCAGCGCCGGGAAGAGCCGCGGCCCGAGATCCTGGGCGAGCAGGGAGCGCAGCAGCGAGGGGACGCAGTGCAGCAGCTGGACCTGGCTCTCGTCCAGCCAGGAGACCAGCCTCGCCGGAGCGAGGCGGGAGGCCCGGTCGGGAGGCAGGCAGACCGTGCCGCCGGCGCAGAGCGGGACGAAGACGTCGCGCAGGAAGGCGTCGAAGGCCGGCGTGGTCAGCTGGCTGACGCGGATCCCCTCCGCCGCGCCGACCAGCGCGATCTCCCAGCGCACGAAGTGGTCGATCCCCTTGAGGCGGCCGACGATCCCCTTCGGGCGGCCGGTGGAGCCGGAGGTGAAGACGATGTAGCAGGGGGCGTCCGGCGAGCGGTCGATCGGGATCGGGTCCGGGCCGGCGGCGGGCGCCGCTCCGTCGAGGAGGAGCACCGAGGCGCCCGCGGCAGCTGCCGCCGCGGGGCCGGCGAGCAGCCCGCTCCAGCGCGCCTCGGCCAGCACCCAGCGGGGGGCGACCTCGGTCAGCAGGGCCGCCAGGCGCGGGCCGGGGAGCTGCGGATCGAGGGGGACGAAGACGCCGCCCGCAGCGAGCACGGCGAGCACCGCCGGGATCACCGCCAGCGGATCCTCGGCGAGGATGGCGGCGCGGTCTCCTGCCGCGAGGCCGCGCGCGAGCAGGTGCCGGGCCAGGCCGGCGCTCCGCGCCGCCAGCTCGGCATAGGTCAGGCTCGCCTCCGGCCCCTCGATGGCGACGCGGTCCGGGCACGCCGCCGCCATGCGGGCGACCAGCCGGTCGACCGGCTCGTGCCGGACCTCCTGGCGCACGGCTCTGTCAGGCTGCAGCAGACTCGAGACCCTCGCTGAGTCGTCCATAAGAGGTGAAACCGTGTGTTCCAATAGATGATGTATAGGTTCAGACACTGGACGAGACAGCGGCCTGCCCGCAAGCCGCAGGCCGCCGGCGTCGCCGGGCTCGGGCGCCGCCCGGAGGCGCTGCCGGCCGGCCACCCGGCTTGACCTGCAGAGGCGACCGGCACGAGCGCTATCATGGGCCGCCCAGGCAAGCCGCGCCGCGCTCGCCTCGGGGCCTGGGGATCGTGCCGTCATCCGAGCCCTGCGCCCTGCGCCGCGTCGCCGCTCTCGACGCCACCGTCGAGGCGCTCGCGGCCCTTCCCGCCGGAGCCCTGGTCCGCAGGGCGCGCGGAGAATCCCTGGGGTTGGGTGGCTTACTTGCCGGATTGCCAGCCGCTCAACGGCGCGAGCTGTATTTGTTTCGCCAGCCCGTAGGCAGCTGAAAGATCGCTGTTGTTCTCCACCAACACGCGACCGATAACAATCACCGAATTATTCGGCGAAGGTATTCTCTTCAGGCCCTGCGGCACGGATCCTTTCCAGCCGGACCCGGTGATGGCATAGGCGCCCGCCCTGGTGCCGGTTGTCCGTGTGCCGACGTAGGCAAAATTAGTGTTTTTCGACGGGTCGGTAAGCTGCACGCTGTAGTAGCGGCCGTTCATGTCGGGCACCTGCAGAACCTGCGCTCCTTGGGAGAGATCGATCCAGCCGCAGACGTAGAGCGTGTCGCGGTTCGTGCCATAACTCATCAATTTTGAGCTTCCGGGCGGCAGCGGCGCGAAAGGGTCGGCGAAAAGTCTTTGAGGCTGCGTGTAGAGCGTATTCACCGGCACGGGGCCTTCGCCGAACCCTCTCTTGAGAAGTCCTCTTTTGTACACGGAAAGCATAAGGCGCGGCCAACAGGAGGTGATAAGGGACCACGTCGCGACACAGATGCCGCCGAATACCAGCAAATGTTGGTAGTATTGCATGCGCATCACTTTGCTTTGATGACCGGCGGCACGGTGTACGTGCGGTCGAGAATTGCCGTGCCGGGTATGTACACGCGCAGCCAAAGTATGAAGCTGCCCGTCGGCGCAGGCAGCCAATTTGACTCATGGCCCGCGGGCGCGGTGCTTTGGATGTAAATATCGACCGAGCCATCGGCGTTCGGCACCAGGCCGGAGCGATCGCCGACGTTGTAGCGGTTGATCGGATTCGGCACATAGCGACTTCTCGCATCGCCCATCGTGAGCGACCAGAATGCATGGTTAGGCGGGAGCTGTCCTGGCGGGAAGCGCATGACGTAGTCGTTCCGGCCGCTGAGCGTGCGGCCCGCGCCATCTGATCTTGCCCACCAGTACATCGCCTCTGCCGGTACGGCCACCGGTCCCGGAAATAGTTGGGCGTGTGCGGCTCTCGTCAGCATGCCGTTGCCAGGCTCGCCCAACCCAAATATGGTAATCCAGCCGTTGACCTTCACGGCCTTGACCTGCGCGAGAATCTGGGCCGTGACGAATGCCAGCCCGATGCCGATGAGAATGCCTTGCACCACGTCATTCCGCACGGTTCTTGCCTGAGGAAGGAAAACCAAATGGATAATGCAATAAAGGCATACCAAGCCGTTGAGCACCGTCAGATAGGTGGTGTATGTCCTACTCATGTCGCTTGTGGACTGCGCCGCTCTGCTGGCGCAGGATGAAGGAGCCACTGCTCGCGGCGGGTGCGAAGAGGCTGCCTGCTCTGCCCCCGGTCAGGATGGGTCGTCACTGCTCGATGCCTGCCCGGCGCGGTAGGAGAGGTAGAGGAGAACGGGCGGCAGGAGGTCCGGAATACGCCACATATACGCCACAGAAGCGTCGGTCGGTGACGGCCGCTTGCTGCATGGGATTGATTCGATTGGCACCGGAGACGGGATTTGAACCCGTGACCCCCTGATCCACAGTCAGGTGCTCTACCACTGAGCTACCCCGGCGCAGGACGCGAGAGTGTATATCAGGGGCGCTTGGGCCGTCAAAGCGGAGAGCCTTGGCTGGCGGCGCAAGGGGTTGGCTCTGAAGAGCTTAGCCGCCGCGGCGAGTTCCACCTCAGCCTTCCGCTCCCCCCCGCGGCGAGGCCGGCAGCCCCAGGAGCCGCCGCCCCAGGCCGCGCGGCAGGTCCCGGCCGGTCAGCAGCCGGAACTGCGCCAGCGCCTGCCCCAGCAAGACCTCGCGGCCCTCCACGGTGACCGCTCCCCGGGCCGCGGCGGCGGCGAGGAGGGGGGTCGGCGCCTCGCTGTCACGGTGGTAGACCAGGTCGATGACCACTGCCCCTGGCCGCAGGGACGCCACCGGGAAGGGCAGGGCCTTCGCCGCCGCGCCCTGCGCTCCCAGCGACCCGACCGGGGTTGCGTTCACCAGGACGTCGAAGTCGGCGGAGTCGAGGTCCGCCAGCGGCCGGTGGTGGAGGCCGAGGGCGCCAGCGGCCTCCTCGGCGCGCTCGGGGGTGCGGTTGAAGAGGGTCACCTCGGCGCCCGCCCGCGCCAGGCCGAGGGCGGCGGCGCGGCCGGCGCCGCCGGCGCCGACCACCGCGGCGGCCTTGCCGCTGAGCGCGATGCCGCGCTGCCGCAGGGGCTCGACGATGCCGTCCGGGTCGGTCGATTCCGCCTCCCAGACGCCCTCGTGGAGGACCAGGGTGTTGGCGGCGCCGATCAGGTTGGCGAAGGGGCTCTCCGCTCCCGCGACGGCC
>JASLEW010000999.1 GCA_030150965.1 Thermoanaerobaculia bacterium
CGCCGAAGGCGGACGCGCAGGTCGGGTAGGTCTCGGTGTCGATCTTGCCCAGCTGCGTGTAGGTCCAGGACTGGGTGAAGCTCTCCTGCGCCGCCGTCGCCTGGCAGCTCGCCGTGCTGCAGAAGGTGTGCTGCAGGTTCCGCTGCGAGAGGCGTCCGTCCAGCCCCTGGTAGGTATAGGTGTAGGTCCACTCGTCGCCGTAGGGCGTGCCGCCGAGCGACATGTGGTTGAAGCGCGACGCCTGGTAGAGCCGGCCCAGGGAGTCGGACGTGCCGTCGTAGCGGAACTGCTTGAGGCAGGTGGCGGTGACCGCCGGGTTGGCCGCGCAGTTGCCGCCGTTGGCCGTGTTCCAGATGGTCAGCGGGCGCTCCGCCAGGTCGAAGTTGAAGGACAGGTCGTTCATCCCATCGGTCAATCGATGGTAATGGCCCCGCGAGTCATAGCTCGAGTAGGTCTTCGGGCTGGCGGTCTCGGGATGGCTCTCGGAGACCAGGTAGCCGCGGCGGTCATAGGAGATGACGCGGTTCTGCGTCGCGCCGGCGGCCGTCGTGGAGACCAGCGACAGGCGGTTGCCGGGGTCGTAGCCGTAGCTCGTCGTCACGTTGGCGCCGCCGGTGCCGGAGGGCTCGGTCACCGACGCCAGCCGGCCGAACCGGTCGTAGACGCTGGTGGTGGTGGCCGGCGCCTCGGTCACGCTGGTGCCGTTCCAGGACGTGCCGATGCTCACCGTGCGGGTCACCGTCTGGACGCCGCCATAGCTCATCCTCACGTCGTGGGTGGCGCCGTCCGGCGGCTGGACGGTGCCGACCCGGCCGAACGGATCGTAGCCGCTGTACTGCGTCACGTAGGTGGCGGCGTTGGGCGCCCCCTGCTCGGTCTCCGAGCTCTTCCAGCCCATGCCGTTGTACGACGTGAACTGCCGGCTGGTGGTGCCGTCCGCCATCAGGCCGTCCTTCTCCTGCGGCCGCCCCAGGCCGTCGTAGATGTACTTCGTCTGCGCCAGGACCGTCGCCGGCGAGCCGTTCTGTTGCGACTGGAGGGTCAGGGATGCCGGCGTCGAGGGCGTGGCGATGCCGTAGAAGTACTGCGTCCAGGCGCCGTCGCGGGGTTGGGAGGTGGTCAGACGGCCGAGCGAGTCGTAGCCGAACGTGGTCGGGATGCCGGCGGTGTCGCGGTCGGTCTTGACCAGCCCGGTCGAAGCGTCGATGTCGCGGTCGAGGCTGTAGAAGCCGCTGCCCACGTACTGCCGGTGGTTCTCGACCCCGTAGGCGTAGCCGTGGTTGATCTGGTACTCGGGCGCCGCGGGGATCGTCTGCGAGCACAGATCGGTGCTCGTCGGGGTCACCGGGCTGTTGTCGCCGCCGAAGTACTGCTCCGAGGCCAGCGCGCCCTGGGTGTTGGGGGCGAAGACCTGCAGCACGTCGTTGGCGCTCACCGCGGTGTAGGCGCTCGCCCCCGGCGCCGGGCCGGCGCTGTAGATGCGCTGCCGCAGCAGGAACCCGGTGTTGGCGTCGTAGCAGAACGAGCGCACCTCCGCCACGTTGTTCTCGGCCTGCCACTGGTACTGCGACGTGGTCAGCACCCACGGCGTCCCTGGCGGCAGGTAGACGTAGTTGCCCGTGTAGGTGTCGGTGGACTGCGTGGACGAGTAGGTCAGCCGTCCGGGGTTGAACTGCTGCCGGCTGAGCCTGACGTTGTTGCCGGGGAAGGTGCCCGAGGTCTGACGGTACCGGTAGTGGCCGACGCCGTCGAAGTCCTGGTCGGCGTAGCCGGCCTGGGTGCCGTCGTCGTAGACGATGTTCTGCTGTGCCAGCCGGTTGTTGTTGTTCGAGATGTCGGGCGGCGTGGGGCCGTAGTAGACGACGCCTCCCTGCTGGATCCAGTCCCTTTCGTAACGCACGTAGGTCGTCCGCCGGGGCACGCCCGAGGCGTCGAGCACCTGCTCGGAGAGGAAGAGGTCCGAATCGTTCGGCGGGTTGTTCCCCGACTCGGTGACCGTCGGGTTGTAGGGCTGGCCGTAGTCGTAGGTGTTGGGGCCCGGGCCGTAGGGCACCGAGCCGATCACGGCATAGAGCGAGAAGTACCGGTTCCACAGGTTGCCCAGCGGATCCCGGACCTGGTTCATCGCGTAGGCCGCCGTGGTGCCCGCCGTCGCCGTGGAGCTGTACGTCCACGTCGCGCTCGTCGTGCCGTCGTAGGCGGTGCGGGTCTGCACGCCGGGGTTCGTGGTGCGGAAGGAATGGATGGAAGAGCCGGACGGAAAGTAGTAGTTCTGATACGTCCAGCTGAGGCTCCCCTGGGTGGGCAGCGTCAGGTGCGTGAGCGATCCCGAGCCCCAGACGCAGTTGCCGGCGCCCGCCGCCTGCAGGAGATAGCCGGTCGCCGTGGGCTGGTACTGCGAGCCGTCCGGGAACAGAACGCTGGTCAGCAGCGGCACCTCGACGTCGCCATACTCCACATCCGACATCGGACAGCCACGGCCGATCGCGGGCGACAGGGCGTAGGAGAAGGTGTAGGCATTCTGCGTGGCATTGAAGCCCGTCAGGACGATGCGGCTGACCAGCGGCTGATAGACGCCGGTGCCGTTGTACCAGGGCAGGTCGCTGCGGAAGTACACCCATTGCGCGCGGCCCTGCGTGTCGGCGATCTTCCAGCAGCTCGTCTCCGGCGAGACGGACCCGGGGCAGGTGCCGCCGGCCACCGTGCCGTAGGTGACGTTGACCTGGTTGTTGAACCGGTCGCGCATCTGGGTGATGTGGCCGGTGGCGTTGAACGTGTGGATGGTGCCGTCCGGAAACTCGATCGTCGTCGTCTCGCTCGGCGTCTTGGCGTTGTACCGCGTCAATCGCAGATAGCTGCCGTCGCGGGTGTACTGGACGTTCTCGACGCCGGTGGAGACGTTGTCGGAGACTCCGCTCAGCATGTCGTCGGGATCGTTGGCGTGGAGGGTGGCGTAGAACAGGTGCTGCGCGCCGTCCGGCCCCTCGTAGATGGCGTAGGGCTGGCTGATCGCCGCCGCCGCGCAGACCGGCGACGAGGGCGTCAGCCCGTAGTTGTTGGGAGCGCCCTGCTGCACCTCGTCGCCGTAGGCCACGGCGCCGAGCGACACCCGCCAGCCGAGGCCCGCGTTCGAGCAATGGCTCGGCGCCGA
>JASLEW010000046.1 GCA_030150965.1 Thermoanaerobaculia bacterium
CGCCAGGCTGGACAGGGCGCGGATCGCCGGCGGGCCCGTGTGCGCCATGAAAGGGCGGGGGTTTCTGGCGACCAGGCTGGCAAGCGCCCCCGCGTCAGAAGGGGGTTTACCCCAATGCAAGCTGCCGTCAGGCAGGCCAGAAAGATGGAGAAGAGCTGCACCCCGTCGTGCGGCACAGGGGGCCCGGACGCGCTCCGTCCCTGCCGCCTGCCTTGCTAAGATCCGGTCATCGTGAAAAGCGGCTCGACCGAGGCGAAGCGGCGGATCGAGGAGGCTCGCAGGCTTGAATCCGAGACCCTGGATCTCGGAGACCTTGGCCTGGCTGAGCTCCCCGCGGAGCTAGGAAACCTGCCGCGCCTGCGGAGACTCTACCTGGGCCCGCGCAGGCCCACCGATGACGGCGAGGCTGAATGGGACCCCAGCCGACCTCCATCTCGGTTCACCGAGCTTGCGCCGCTGTCGGACCTGTCCGAGCTTCAGCGCCTGGATCTCTTTGGTACCGGCGTGACGGATGTGGCGCCGCTGTCGGGCCTGACGAACCTTCAGCACCTCGATCTGGCGCACACCGGGGTCACGGACCTGGCCCCCGATCGACAGCCAGGTTCTCGACATCGGCCGCCGGCCCGTCCCCGCCGCGCCCTTCGCCGCCTTTTTCGCCGGCCGCGACGACCGGCCGGTTGAACCGTTCGCCCGGGAGGATCCGCCCATGGCCACCCTCATGCCGGTCACCCCCACCGCGGCGGAGAAACCGCCCGAGGTGTTCCTCTCCTACGCCTGGGGCGACGACACACCCGCGGGCAGGGTCCGCGACCAGGCCGTGGAACGGCTCCAGGCGGCGCTGGCCGCCGACGGCCTCCGGCCGGTCTGCGACCGCGATCAGATCCGTTCGGGCGAGCGGATCTCGGCCTTCATGCGCCGCCTCACCCGTGCCGATTGCGTGGTCGCGGTGATCAGCGACAAGTACCTGCGCTCGCCGTACTGCATGTACGAGATCTACAGGATCTGGCAGCGGTGCCAGGCAGACGCCGGCGAGATGGCCCGGCGGCTGGTGCCGGTCATCCTGCCGGAGGTGAGGATCGGCAGCTTCAGGGAGCGCGCGCCCTATCTCGAATTCTGGTCCGGCCAGGCGGCCGAGCTCGAAGCGCTGATCCGCAGGCCGGACCTCCAGCCCAGCACTGAGTCGTGGGACGAGGTGCGCCTGGTGCGCGAGTTCGCCCACCACGTGGACGGCATCCTCCACTTCCTCCACGACGTGCTCATGCCTCGCAATGTCGACGCCCACCTGGGGGACGAGTTCCTGGCGGTGCGCGACGCCGTCCGCCGGCTGCTCGCAACGGCATCAGAGGGGCCGACGACGGCGACCACGGCGGCCGCGGCGGCAGCGCCGCGAGCGGGTGTTGGCGAGGCATCGGAGCTTCGGGTCCTGGTGCTGGCCGCCAATCCGCCGACCGGGCCGCTCGACCTCGAAGCGGAGGTGAGCAGCCTGGAGGCCGAGCTGAGAAGGGTCAGGTTCCGCGACCGCATCTCGCTCGTGGTCCGCCAGGCGGTGCGCCCCGACGATCTGCTGCGGTATGTCCGATCGGTCCAGCCGCGGGTCCTGCATTTCAGCGGTCGCGGTTCCAAGACCGGCATCACCTTGCGCGGCGACGGCGACGGCGAGATCGAGGTCACCGGCGCCACCCTGGGGCGCTTCCTGGCCGGCCGTGGGGTCGAGCTGCTGGTGCTCAACGCCTGCTATACCAACGAGCTGAGCGCCGAGGCCGGCAGGTCGGTGGGGGCCGTGGTGGGAACGACCGGCGTGATCGACGACGAGCAGGCGAGGCGCTTCGCCACGGCGTTTTATCGTTGCATCGGCGACGGGTTGTCCATTCGCGAGGCGCTCCGCGACGGCGCGGATTCGCTGCTGCTCCATGGGCTCCAGGATGCCTTCCGCGGTGTGGGCGAGCTGGACCGCGTGCTGCTGCAGTAGCTTGGGCGGCCGATAGGGACGACCCGGAGACAATCTGAGGCAGCTTTTCTTACAGCCTGTCCCACTTCCGGAACGGTGACGGGCGGTGACGGGCCGGTGGCCGGCGCGCGGCCGGCGCCGGCTCACGGCCGGCGCCATCCGCGCCGTGGTGGCCACCACCGCCCGCCGCGCTGGCATGCTGGCGGGCTGCGGCCGAACGGGCGATCGGCGGACAGGCTCATGCTAGAATTAGGCAACTAAGCAGGCAAGCCAACTATCCGACCACTGAAGCTCTCAGGTTGTACCCGGAAAGGGGCATGATGAAACATCGAGCCAGATTGCTGGGCGTGCTCGCTCTTCTGGTCTGCCTCCTGGCGACGGCTCCAGCTCACCCCCAGAGTGGGACAGAGCCGCCGGCACCCACGGCCCTGCGCGTCGTGGCCGAGTACGACGTGCCCGCGACTCCGAGCGTGGCGACCAGTGTGCGCTGGGCGAGTGATCGCTCCGTCTACCTGGCGCGCCTCCACGACGGCGTTTCCGAGGTCGCCCTTGACGGCAAGCTCAGCCGCCTGCACGTGGTGGTGCCCGATGCGAAGACGATGCACGCGCACTTTACGACCTTCAGCCGGCTTGCAGCGTCACCGCAGGTTGTGGCCACCTCCTCCCTGCTCGTGGACTTCGCCTTCCGGCCGGCCGCGGCCGCGGCCGATGGCACCTTCGTCTTGACCAATCTCCGTGTCGGTATTGCCTATGCGTATGACGTGTGGCGCGATCGCCTGGTGTTCGTGGGCGACCCCTACCCCGGTGCCCAGCGCTCGGCAGGGGTTGTCTGGTACGGCCCGCTGAGCGCTCATCCACAGCGAGATCTCCGGCCGCTGCTGCTCGATGCCGCCTCGGCCGGCACCGCCACCACGCCGGGCCTGATCCATTGCGACGAGCTGCAGCTTGGCGCGGCGCGGTTCCTCGCCGACGGTTCGTTTGTGGTGGTGCCGGGCTTCCAGAGCGGACTCCATCTCTATGGCGCGAACGGGGAGCTGCTCCGCGTGTGGCAGAACGAGGATGCGGGCTTCGATGCTCCGGACTGCGCCGGGATGAGCCAACAGGAGGCGGATCGCTACAGCGCCTGGCCGCCCGCGCGGTTCGAGTTCGTCAACCGCTACCGGGTGGTCGACGAGATCCTGCCGCTGCCCGCCGGGCCTTGCCTCGTGGTCCGCTACGTCACCGACGGCGGCGTCCATTGGGCACTGCGGCTCCTGCGACGGAACGGCGAGATTCTCACCTACGCCCTGCCGTTCACCGGCAACGATGCCACCGATCGTCTGCGCGGCGATGTGCGCGGCAACCGCATCGTGCTTCTCCTGGCGGGGTCGAAGACGGCCAGGGAGCTGCCGGACCCGCCGGGAAAGCTCTACGTGATCGAAGCCCCGCAGGTGCTCGGGGAGGTGGCGCGATGATCAGGCTGCTGAGCTGGGGATCGGCGAGACGCCTGGGGGCCTGTCTCGTGGCGCTTCTCCTCGGGCCCGGACTGGCCCCGCGGGTGCTCCACGCGACCGCCTCGGGGTGCACACGGTTCAGCGGCTACGCGCCGCAGCAGGAGAGCCTCAACGAGCCGCCAGAATGCAGCCAGAAGGGCGACGGCTGCTACCAGTGCGGGTACACCAACTCAGGTACACCCGGCTACACCCTGTGCGCGGAGAATCCGGACGGATCGGGGGCTCTCTGCGGCTCGTTCGATCAGCTGCCCGACAACTGGCCAGAGCCGGACGAACCCGACCCCACGCCGGGTCAGCCCCCGCCGGACGCCCCGCCGCCCGATACCCCTGATCCTGGCGACGGAGGCGGGGGTGGTGGTGGCGGCGGGACTTGTGATGCCGATCACCCTTGTGCGGACGGCGTGGTTCTGCTCCTGGTGCAGGAGCACGCTGGGCAGGCGACGGTGGTACGGCTCGCTGGCGTGAGCCTAGGTAAGGCCCTCGACGCCTGGCGGTCCTGGCTGGCATTCGGCAGATGAAGTCCGCCGGCCGGCGCCAGCCGGCCGCCGAGCTGCCGCGACCAAGCGCTCCTCGCCGGTGTGCCAAAGCGACTCGTCCGCGGGCCGGCTCCAGCCTCGCCGGGGGCCCAGCTTGAGGAGCTGGTTGAGGTTGTTCCGCGAGCGAGTGGAGAGGCCGTCGCCCAGGGTTGTCACAGCTTTGTCACATCAGTTGATGCCTCGTCGAGCAGCACTTTGGAAACTAGGTGATGACGGGTGCACCGTTGCAGCCGCATATCAGTTAAACTTCCCCGAGGTGAACCGATGAGAACCGCCCAGCTGTTGAAGGCCGGAGCCCTCCTCGCCGTTGTCCTTTGCAGCTTGCCCGGCCCGGCGAGCCAGGCACAGACCTGCGTCGAGCCGGCGACGT
>JASLEW010000092.1 GCA_030150965.1 Thermoanaerobaculia bacterium
CGCCGCCAGGAGGCGCCGCCACGGGGCTCGGCGCGGCCCTGCTCGGCGCCGAGGCGGCGACGCAGCGGAGAGCGGGGGCGCTCAGGGCAAGGGCGAGGACGGTTCGCGGTCATCGGCAAGCTCCTTCCTGGCGGCGCGATCGATGCGGCTCGTGCGCTCGGACGCGGTCGCTCCGATCGATGCAACCGGTGCGATCGATGCTGCGATCGACGCGATCGACGCCATCGACCCGATCGACCCCGATCGGCGCGGTGGGCCGGCGGCGCATCCGTGCCGCCCCCCGGCCGCATTATTCACCGCGACGCGGGAGCGGCGCATCCCCACCCGGGGCAATCGCCACGTCGGTCCCCCGTGCCTGTCGCCGGCGAGAGGACCTCCTGCGCGCGGGCTGGGCGCGGCCAGCCGGCGCGGCGGCGCCCTGCGAATCACATATTTTGCCGCCATCCGGCGAGCGCGCGCTTGCACAATCAATATGTGAGCAGTTCCGGTTGGAACGCGGGCCGCACGGCGGCGGGGAGCCGGCGGGGTTGCCGCGGCAGAGAGGCGAAGAGCGATGGAGATGCCGGTCCCGGCAGCGCGGAGCGCGGCGCCGGCGGCGGCCCGGGAGGGCTGCCGCCCGGACCCGCCGCTACAGCGCGGAGAAGGCTTCCAGGGAGGCGAGCTCCGGCAGCGCCGGCGGCGGCGCCACGCCGAGCAGCGAGGCCAGCACCGCCACGCCGCGGTCCACCACCGCGGGCGGCGCGGCGGTGAAGCAGAGCCGCACGTGCGTCGGGTACGGCCCGAAGCTCGCGCCCGGGGCGACGAACAGCCCGCGGTCCACGCAGTCCTCGAGGAAGCCGCCGAGGCCGCGCTGGTCCAGGTGCCCGGCGACGTCGAGGAAGAGGAAGGTGCTGCCGCGCGGCGCCGGCAGGCCGAGGCGGGCCGCGGCGCGCTCGCCGGTCTGCCGGTAGAGCTCGCGCGCCTGCTCCACCCAGGCCTTGCCGGGGCCGGCCATCACCTTGAGGGCGGCGATCTGCGCCGCGGTCGGCGTGCTGTAGAAGCTGTGCAGGCCGACCTTGCGCAGCTCCGGCATGGCGGCGGCCGGCCCGACCACGTAGCCGCAGCGGTTGCCGGCCATGCCGTAGGCCTTGGAGAAGGAGTGCACGGCGAAGGTGTGGTCCGGCGCCAGCGGCCGCGAGTAGGTGTGCTCGCCGGCAAACACGTAGTCCTCGTACACCTCGTCGGCGAGGATCCACAGGCCGTGGCGCACCGCCCAGGCGGCCAGCGCCTCGACCACCGGCCGGGCGATGATCTGGCCGGTCGGATTGCTCGGGGTGTTCCAGTAGACCGCCACCGTGCGCCGGCTGAGGCAGGCGCTCACCACCTCGACCGCGCGCGCCGGGTCGTCCCGGGCGCCGGCAACGTCGAAGAAGGGCACGTCGACCGGCACGCCGTGGAACGAGCGGACGATGCCGGTGATGAGCGGCCAGTGCGGCGCCAGCAGCAGCACCTCGTCGTCCGGCTGCAGGATGGCTCCCGCCACCGCCCCCAGGGCGCCGGTGCCGCCGGTCGCCACCAGGATGTTCTCGCGCTCGGTCGGCACGCCGGAGCGGTGCCGCACCTGCTCGGCCAGGGCGTCGAGCAGCGCCGGCATCCCCTGCGGCGCGGCGTAGCGGTGCATGCCGGGCCACTCGGCGACCTTCAGGTCCTCCATGCGGCAGCCGGCCGCCGGCTCCATCCAGGTGTCGCCGACGTGGAGTGGATACACCTCGCCCTTGAAGGTGGCGAGACGATGGGCCAGCGCCGAGTAGGGACCGCCGGAGATCCCGGCGACGGAGGCGGAGAACTGAGGATGCCTCGGCATGACGATTGGTGATCCTATCGCACAGCGGCGCCCGGGGCGGATCTACACACCTCTGGGGTATACTGGCCGTCGGCAGCCTCGCGAGTACCGATTGCGCGATGACCGAGCGATCCGCGCTGCCCTGGCCCTTGCACTGATCCTTGGGGCCGCGGCACTTTTGTATCTCCAGGGCCTGGAGACGGCCCAGAGTGTGTCCCGCCGTCTCGGCTTCCAGCTCGGCACCTATCCCAACGGCGCCGTGGTCGGCGACGTGATGGCGGGCCTCCCCGCCGAGCAGGCCGGCCTGCGCGCCGGCGACCGGATCGTCCTCGTCAACGGCGCGCCGGTGACGAGCCAGCTCACCTATGCCGCGGTGGCGCGCGGCTTCCGCGGCGGCGTCCGGGTCCACTTCCAGGTGCTGCGCGACGGCCGGCCGGTGCAGCTGACCCTGCGGCCCGGGATGCCCTTCCCGCTCGTCTCCTTCCTGTTCAACGCCGTCACCGCCCTGGGCTTCCTGGCCATGGGCCTGCTGGCGCTCACCCAGAGCCTGCGCGATCTGCGCACCCGGCTGCTCTTCGGCTTCTCGGCGGCGGTGACCGCGGAGCTGCTGCTCCCCGGCGCGGTCGAGCCGGTGATCGGCCACGGCTGGCTCAACACCTGGTCCAACCTGGGGTACGACCTGCTCACCGGCATCGAGGTGGGGCTCGAGCTGCACCTGGCGTCGCTGATCCCCGAGCGCCCGGCCTGGCTCCGCCGCCGCCCCTGGGTGGTGCCGCTCTACTACGTGGTCGGCCTCGGCCTGGGGACCACGCTCTGCGCCACCTACGTCAGCGACGAGGTGCTGGGGGCCTACCTCTTCCCCTGGACCAGCGACCAGGCGCTCCAGGTGCTCAACCGCTTCGGCCTGCCCACCTGGGCGCTGGCGGTCTCGGTCCTGCTGGGCATCCAGGCGGTGCGCTACCCGGAGCCGCGCGGCCGGCAGCAGGCCGGGCTGGTGCTGTCGGCGACCGCCACCTGGTTCCTGCTGACGCTGTACATGGCGATCATGACCTGGACCGGCCAGCCCCTGGGCACCTGGGTGAACCTGGTGCAGACCATGGTGCTGCTGCTCTACCCGGTGGCGCTGTTCGCCGCCGTCTTCCGCTACAACCTCTTCGACATCGAGCTGGCGGTGCGGCGCGGCCTCCTCTACACCACGCTCTCCGGCGCCCTCGTCCTGGTGTTCTACGCCGCCCTGGGCGCGCTGTCGCTGCTGCTGCCGGCGCCGTTCCAGGGGCGCCTCTCGCGCTGGACGGTGGGCATCGCCATGCTGATCCTCGGCCTGCTCTTCGCCCCGCTGCGCAAGTTCACCCACCGGCTCATCGACCGCGGCTTCTTCCCCGAGCGCAACGAGCTGCGCCAGCGCCTGATCGCGCTCGCCGGCGAGCTGCCGGCGCTGGGCAAGCTGCCGCGCATGGGGCGCCACCTGGTGTCGCGGCTCACCGCCATCTTCGGCTCGCGCTCGGCGGTGCTGCTGATCGCCACCCCCGAGAGCGGCCTGCTCAAGGTGCTGGCGGCCACCGGCGGCGGCTGGGAGGAGGCGGAACGGTCGCTCCTGGTGCCCCTGGACGATCCCGGGGTGGAGCTGCTCACCCGCGCCTCCCGGCCGCTGCCGGCGCGGCAGCTCACCGCCCGCAGCCTGGTCTTCGCCCACCGCATGGGCTCCCTCGACCCCACCGGCCTGGCGGTGCCGCTGCTCATCCCCGAGCGCTTCATCGGCGCGCTCCTGGTCGGCGGCAAGGAAGGGGGGGAGCCCTACCCCGCCGAGGAGCAGGACCTGCTCAGCCTGCTCGCGCACCACGTCGCCAGCGTCTTCGAGAACGCCCGCCTGTTCGAGTCCGCCACCTACGAGAGCTTGACCGGGCTGCTGCGCCGCGAGGCCATCCTGGAGCAGCTGGATCACGAGCTGGAGCGGGCGCAGCGCTACGGCCGGCCGCTCACCCTGGCGATGGCCGACCTCGACTACTTCAAGGAGGTCAACGACCGCTACGGCCATCTGGCGGGCGACACGCTGCTCAAGACGATCTCGCAGGTGGCCTCGGAGGGGCTGCGCAGCACCGACTGGATCGGGCGCTACGGCGGCGAGGAGTTCCTGATCATCCTGCCCGAGACCGACATCGCCGGCGCGGCCAGCGTGGCCGAGAAGATCCGCTCGCTGGTGCAGATGACCTCGGTGCCGATGGACGACGGCAGCGTGGCGCGGGTGACCATCTCGATCGGCCTGGCCTCCCTCCGCGATCACCTGGCGCGCCACGTGCGCCCCACCGCCCGCGACCTCATCGCCGCCGCCGACCGCTCCCTCTACGAGGCCAAGAACAACGGCCGCAACCGCGTCTTCCCCCTGGTCGCCTGAGGGGCGGCCGGGAAGGAGCCGGGCGCGCGGAGACCGGCTTTCGGAAGCGGCGCCGGGCGGCCGGGACACTCCCGCCGCGGAGGCTATACTGGCGCCATGGGTGTTCTGCGTTCGGTGGCGGATGAGCTGCGAGAGCGGGACCGGCAGGCGCTCCTCCGGCTCGCGGCGGAAGAGCGGGTTGCGCTCTCCCTCCGGTTGGGCGAGCTCGACCTGGCGACCTACTGCGGCAGCCACGGTGTCGATCGCGCCACCGGCCTCGAGCGCCTGCGCCAGCAGCGCCAGCGGGGCCGGACCTTCTCGGCATGCATGAGCCTGCAGGCAGATTGAACTGGAGATGGACCCCGTCCTGACCGAGGTGCGCCGCCTGCCAGAGGAGCGCCGCATGCGCCTGACCTGGAGCGACGGGCACACCGCCGAGTATGACTACGCCTACCTGCGCGGCTGGTGCCCCTGCGCCGGCTGCCAGGGGCACACCGGCCTCACCATCCGCTACCAGCCGCCGCCCGGGCCGGTGACCTCCGCCACCATCCAGCCGGTGGGCAATTACGCCATCTCCATCGCCTTCTCCGACGGCCACGGCACGGGCATCTACCGCTTCGACTTCCTGCGCATGATCTGCCCCTGCGCGGCCTGCTCGGGCGGCGAGACGCGCGACGAGATCGAGCTGTGAGGAGACGGCGGGACGAGTCACGGAAGGCCGATTCTTCGATCCAGTCGAAGGGCTGGTGCCGGCGCAGGCAGCCACCCGACGCTGCGGTAGCGCTGCCGTAACGCTTGGGCACTACCTTGTGTGTAGAGGCTTGCCTGCCTTGGGCACGGCGTGGCTGAAGCAGCGCGACCTCGCGTGCGGCAAACCGCAGGTTGGGCCGAGCGGGCTCTGCCTGGCTTCACGACGAAGCGCAGGCGCAAGCCCGCAAGAAAGGAGAGGCGTTATGAAGATGCGACTGTTGCAGACTCTGGGGCTGCTGGTGGTGGCGGCGGCACTCTTTGGCGCGCCGCGGGGCTCGGAAGCCCAAACGGGCATCGTCTGCACCAACAATGCTCAGTGCCCGCCCGGCACGCTGTGCTGCTATCCGTGCGGCCACCCCGGCTGCCAGGACATGTGTCTCACGCCGTTCCGCGGCGGCTGCCCTCATATCCCGTAGCTGGCTCCCCTCGCTCCCGGTGGCGAGCCTTGTCAGGCGGAGGGGCACGCCCGCCCATCAAACGAAGGTTGGCGCGGCGTGCCAGCGCTCCAGGTCGGCCGGGGTGTTGAGGTTCAGGAAAACCTGTCCCGGCGGGCCGAAGCGCTGGAGGGGCTCGCCTTCGAGATAGTGCACGCGCAGCGGTGCCGCGTCCGCCAGGCGGTGGAGGGCCAGCATCCCGCGCTCGACCGCGGCCGCCAGCGCCGCAATGGCGCCGGGCTGGTAGAGCGCGGCGAGCGGCTCGACGCCCCGCTCCCAGCGCGGCACCGCCCAATCGGCCGCGGCACCGGAGCTTCCAGGGCGGCCCAGCGCCACCAGCTCGCCGAGCAGCGCGGCCGGCACGGCCGGCAGGTCGCAGGCCAGCGCCAGGAGGGGGTGCCCCGGCCAGGCGCGCGCGGCGCCCAGGATGCCGGCGGCCGGGCCGGCTCCCGGGCCGTCGGGCACGGACTGGAGGTCCGGCAGCAGGCGCCGCCCCCCGTCGGCCACCACCACCCGCGGGCACACCGCGCCGAGGCAACGGGCGGCGCGGGCCGCGAGCGTCTCGCCACCGATCTCCAGGCGCGCCTTGTCGCTGCCCATGCGGCGGGAGGCGCCGCCGGCCAGGACCACGCCCACCACCTCGTGGTGGCTCTGTTTGCTCCCTCGGCGGCGCGGGGAGGGCTCGGAGGCCACCGCGAGCACAACGGTCGGATGGGCGGGCGTGCTAGCATCGCCGACCGGTTGCAACGGCTCTGGAATAGGAGGAGAACCCATGCATGCGAGCTTAGCTCTGATCGCCGCGCTGCTGGCCGCAGCCACCTCGGCGCCGCCGCCGGCCGCCGCGGTCAAGCCCAACCCGCGCGTCACCCTCGATACCACCAAGGGCACGATCGTCATCGAGCTGTTCCCCGGGCAGGCGCCCAAGACCGTCGCCAACTTCCTGCACTACGTCCGCAACCATCACTATGACGGCACCATCTTCCACCGCGTCATCAGCGGCTTCATGATCCAGGGCGGCGGCTACGACGTGAAGGGCACCGAGCATCCGACCGAGCCGCCGATCCAGAACGAATCGAAGAACGGCCTGTCCAACACCCGCGGCACGATCGCCATGGCCCGCACCGGCGACCCGCACAGCGCCACGGCGCAGTTCTTCATCAACCTGGTCGACAACAGCCGCCTCGACGCGCACGGCGCCAACTGGGGCTACACCGTGTTCGGCAAGGTGGTCGAGGGCATGGACGTGGTCGACGCCATCGCCGCCGTCCCCGTCGGCCAGGGGCCGGTCTCCGGCGGCCAGCCCACCCAGCCGACCGAGCCGGTGCTGATCCGCAAGGCGACGGTGCACCCATAGTCCAGCCGCTCGCCCACGACGACCTGCCCGCGGCGGACGCGGGCGCCGGGGGGCCGCCGCTCCTCCTGCTGCATGCCTTTCCGCTGTCGCGGCGGATGTGGCGGCCCCAATTGACGGCGCTGGCCGGCCGCTGCCGGCTGATCGCGCCCGACCTGCCCGGCTTCGGCGGCTCGGCCGCGGCGGCGGGCGTGTCCGCTTCCCCGGCGCCGGCCCCGAGCTCCGGCCTGGCCGCGACGGCCGCGCTCCCGGGGATGGCGGCGACGGCGACGGTCACGATGGCGGAGATGGCCGCCGCGGTGGTCCGGCTGCTCGACTCCCTGGGGGTCGCGCGCGCCGTGGTCTGCGGCCTGTCGATGGGCGGCTACGTCGCCCTGGCGCTCTGCGCCGAGCACCGCGAAAGGGTGGCCGGCCTGGTGCTGGCGGACACCCGCGCCACCGCCGACGACGCGGCGGGCCGGCGGCGCCGCCTCGACACCGCCCGCGCGGTGGAGGAGCGCGGCTCGGCCGCGCTGATCGAGTCCCTGGTGCCGAAGCTCGTCGCGCCGCACGCCCGGACCGGGAGGCCCGACCTGGTGGCGTGGCTGGAGCGCGAGGTGGCGGCAGCCCCGCCGGCCGGCGTCGCCGCCGCCCAGCGCGGCATGGCCGAGCGGCCGGACCGCACGGCGCTGCTGCCCGGGATCGCCGTGCCCACCCTGGTGCTCGCCGGGGAGGACGACCAGATCATCCCGGCGGCGGAGAGCGCCGCGATGAGCGCCGCCATCCCGGGCGCCCGGCTGGCGACCCTGCCCGGCGCCGGGCATCTGTCGAATCTGGAGCAGCCGGAGGCGTTCAACCGCGCGCTGCTGGATCTCCTGGCGGTCTTCGGCGCGGACGCGGACGCCGGCCGCTAGCCGGACGCGCTGACCGGCCGCTGCCGGGCCCGCTCTTGAATCGGGAGGGATGGTGCCGAAGACCGGACTCGAACCGGCACGGGTTGCCCCACACGCCCCTCAAACGTGCGCGTCTACCAATTCCGCCACTTCGGCGCAAAGAGCATTCTAGCAGGCTGCTGAAAAATCCCGCACGCCGCGCTGCGCCCTGCGGGTTGCGGCGGCGCGGGGCCGTCTGCGGCGTTGCCGCTCCTCGACGATGTCCCGGCATCGCCTGCGTCGCGGCGCCTGGCATCCGGCCCCGCGGCGCTCGCGCCGCTCGGGTCGCGACGCACGGCCTTTTTCAGCAGCCTGCTAGCAGTGTCGCAGCGTTGACCCGCTGGGGCCGGCACCGCCGCGGTGATGCAGCTTACCTCGATGTGCCCGGCGCTCTGGGCGTCGAGCCGCCCTGGCCGGCCGGAGCCTGCCCGGCGGGCGGCGGCGCTCCGGGCTTTGCCGGCGTCGGAGTCGTCCCCGAGGGACCGGCGGCGCCAGGAGTCCCCGTCCCCGCGGCGCCCGGCTTGGCCGGAGCGGTGTTCGCCGGGGCCGCCGGGGTCGCCGGGGCCGGCGGCGCGGCCGGAGCCGGAGCGCCGGTGGAGGCCGCGGGCTTGCCAGGAGCAGGAGCACCGGAAGCCGGAGCCGCCGGCTGCGGCCGCCGCGCACCCGCCGCGTTCCTGCCGGCGCTCTTCCCGGCGGCGCCGCGCACCACCGACCCGCCGCCGCTGAACTGCGGGATGCCGATGGCGAGCGTGGTCAGCACGAAGATGACGAACGAGGCGACGGTGAGCTTGTGCAGGAAGGTCGTGGCGCCGCGGGAGCCGAAGGCGGTCTGCGTGCTGCCGCCGCCGAAGACGGACAGATCGGCGCCCTTGCCCTGCTGCAGCAGGACGACGAGGATCAGGAAGACACAGACCAGCACATGAATCGCGTACAGCAGGTAGATCACGGACCGAAGGCCTCCAGGAGTGCGGCGACGGGCAGGAATACCCCCTCCCGGGGGTCCCTCAACCGGAGCACGCTATGATAGCAAGGAATTGCCCCGGGTCAAGGCTCGCGCCGCCCACCAGGAAGCCGTCCACGTCCGGCTGCGCGATCAGGCTCGCGGCGTTCGCCGGCGTGGCCGAGCCGCCGTAAAGGATGGTCACGGGGCCGGCGCCGGGCATGCCGGACACGAGCTGCCGCAGGAAGGCATGGGCCTCCTGCGCCGTGCCCGGGCTGGCCGTGCGGCCGGTGCCGATCGCCCATACCGGCTCGTAGGCGACCACCAGGCCGGCGCCCTCCCCGGGATGCGCCGCCAACCCTGCCCGCAGCTGCCGTTCCAGCACCGCGAACGTCTCTCCCGCCTCGCGCTGCGCCAGGGTCTCCCCGACGCACAGCAGCGGGGTGAGGCCGTGGCGCGCCGCCGCCGCCACCTTGGCGCCGACCAGCTCGTCGCTCTCGTGGTGGTCGTGGCGCCGCTCGCTGTGCCCGCAGAGCACCCAGCGGCAGCCGGCATCGGCGAGCTGCGCTCCCGAGACGTCGCCGGTGTGGGCGCCGCGCTCGTCCTGGTGCAGGTCCTGGCCGCCGATCTCCACCCGGCTCCCCGCCAGCTCAGCGGCCACCGGCGGGATCAGCGGAAACGAGGGGAAGAGCAGCACCTCCGGCCGCGCCGCCGCCCCGGCCGGATGCTCCCCCACCCCTGCCTCCAGCCCGCGCCGCAGCTCGCGGCAGAAGGCCGCGGCCGGCTCGCGGAGCAGGTTCATCTTCCAGTTGCCGGCGACGATCCGCCGGCGTCCGCCGGGGCCGGCCGGGCCGCCCCTGGCTCCGCCTCCACCCCCGCCGCCGCCGCTCATGGCCGCCGCTCCAGCACCGCCACGCCGGGCAGCACCTTGCCGGCGAGGAGCTCCAGCGCCGCGCCGCCGCCGGTCGAGACGTGGCCGATCCGGCCGGTGACCCCGGCCTGGTGCGCCGCCGCCACCGTCTCGCCGCCGCCGATCACCGAGTAGCCGGCGAAGCCGGCGAGCGCCTCCGCCACGGCGCGCGTGCCGGCATCGAACGGCGGGCGCTCGAACACCCCCAGCGGGCCGTTCCAGAAGAGCGTCCGCGCCCGCGCGATGACCGCCGCGAACTGCCGCCGGCTGGCGGCGCCGATGTCCACCGCCTTCATGCCGGCCGGCACGGCGTCCGCCGCCACGGTGTCGATGCGTCCCGGCTTCTCCAGGTCGTCGGTGACCACCAGGTCGGCCGGCAGCCGCACCTCGACGCCCCGCGCCGCCGCCCGCTCCAGGATGTCGCGCGCCACGTCCAGGCGGTCGCGCTCGACCAGCGACGCCCCCAGGTCGTGGCCCTGGGCGGCCAGGAAGGTGTTCGCCATGCCGCCGCCCACGAGCAGCAGGTCGAGGCGCGGCAGGAGGTTCGCCAGGGTGTCGATCTTGCCCTCGATCTTGGCCCCGCCGAGGAGCGCGGCGAAGGGCCGCTCGGGCTCGCCGAGGAGCCTGCCGAGCGCCGTCACCTCGCGCTCCATCAGCCGGCCGGCGGCCTTGTGGGGCACCAGGTCCACCATGCCCACGACCGACGCATGGGCGCGGTGGGCGCTGCCGAAGGCGTCGTCCACGTAGACGTCGGCAAGGGCCGCGAGCTGCGCCGCGAAGGCCGGATCGTTCCTGGTCTCGCCGGCGTGGAAGCGCAGGTTTTCGAGCAGGGCCACCCGGCCCGCCGCCAGCGCCGCGGCGGCCCCCTCGGCCTCGGGTCCGACGCAGTCGCCGGCGAAGGCCACCGGCGCCGCCAGCAGCCCGGCGAGCGCCCGCGCCACCGGGCGCAGGCTGTGGCGCGGGTCGGGGGCGCCCT
>JASLEW010000105.1 GCA_030150965.1 Thermoanaerobaculia bacterium
GCACCGTGAGGCGCAGCGGGCGCTGGCGTTGTTCCGTCAAGCGGCCGAGGAGGAGCGGGCGACCGCCGAGCTGCTGCGCAGTCTCATCGTCTACCTCTACCGCGCCCGGCACGACCCGCAGCTGCGCTTCGCCGCGGTGGCATGACGCCCGCCGGCGCGGCTAACCCCCGTTGGGATCAGCTTCCGCCCCCTCATCGGACTGCGCGGGTGAACCGCCGTAGGGATCGAACCCCACTCCGTCGTCGGTTCGTGCGGCAGGGGAGAGCGTGCCGGCCGGCGGCGCCGCCGCCTTGGGGAGCGAGCGTCTGCCGGCCTGGGGAGCGGGGAGCAGGCCCTGGAGATGCACCTGGCCGGAGAGCCACTCCCAAAGCCGGGTCAGCGGCTCCCAGGCCGCGGAGAGCACCCCGGGCGTGGTGCGGGCCGGCGGCGGCGAAGCGAGGGCCGCGGTGGGCACCAGGGTTGCGGCGAGCAGCAGGGCCAGGGCGATGACGCGAGGGAGACGATGCATGGGAGACTCCTTTTCAGTGGAGGCAGCAGCGGGCCCGGGCGGACAGGTGCCGGCCAGTTCTTGGCGCGATCAGCCGCCGTAGGGATCAGCTGCCGCTCCGCCATCGGTTTGCGCGGCTGAACCGCCGTAGGGATCGAAGCCCACCCCATCGTCGGTTCGTGCGGCAGGGGAGAGCGTGCCGGCCGGCGGCGCAGCCGCCTTGGGGAGCGAGCGCCGGCCGGCCGGCGGAGCGGGGAGCAGGCCCTGGAGGTGCACCTGGCCGGAGAGCCACTCCCATAGCCGGGTCAACGGCTCCCAGGCCGCGGAGAGCACCCCGGGCGCGGTGCGGGCCGGCGGCGGCGAAGCGAGGGCCGCGGTGGGCACCAGGATTGCGGCGAGCAGCAGGGTCAGGGCGATGACGCGAGGGAGACGATGCATGGACGGCTCCTTTCAGCGGAGACCGCGGCGGGCGGCGGGCCCGGGTTGAACGGTGGTCAGTTCTCGACCCAACGGCGAAGCCCACGCGGTCGCTGAGTCAGTTTCTGGACGATCGAAGAATAGCTGGATTGTCGAGGGCGGCGGCCCGGCGCGGGGCCGCGCCCCACCCGCAGCCCCTGCAGCCGGCGGTGGAATCGGGGCCGTGGGACGTAGACAGGAGGACCCTCAACTCCTGCCGGTCAGTGGCCGAGCAGAGCGGTCACCGCCGCCTCCAGAACCTCGTCGCGGCCGGCTGTCAGGCCGGCGGCGGTCGGCTGCACGGCGATGGTCGGGGTGATGCCCCGGCCGTGGTAGGGCGTGCCGTCGGCGTTGAGCGCGAGGGTGCCGGTCCAGAAAACCTGCGTCGTCTCGCCCGGGAGGTCGATCTCGTCGACCTCGCCGCGGGTGCCGGCGGTCGGGGCGCCCACGATGGCGGCCAGGTGGCCGTCCTGGACGAAGCTGAGCTCGGCCTCGGCACGGCTGATCGCGGTGGCATCGGTCAGGAAGGCCACCGGGCCGGCGAAGCGCGGGGCCACCGGCTCGATGCGCCAGACGACCGGATCGAGGCGGTCGGGCGCATGGCCCGCGGGAGTGCCGGGAGGACAGGGCTGGCCGCGCACGACGACCGCATCGCGGATCGCAACCGGGTGGTCGATCAGGTGGGCCAGGAAGAGGTCCGGAGAGATGCTCTCCGGATAGCCGCGCATGTCGAAGACGACGGCGCGCGCCTGGAGGAGCCGCGGCTGGACCGTCTTGAACTCGGTGTCGTCGATGCGCGTGAGGTCCACGTAGAAGACCCCCGGCCGCAGCTCCTGGACCTTCGGATGCCGCGCCACGAGGAAGCGCTGCGGGCCGTAGCGGTTCGCCGTGCACGTGAGGCGCACGACACGGGAGCGGCCCTGGCCGAGCCGGCGGTCGAGGAGGTCCAGCTCATGGGCCGTGCCCTGCTCGCCGGTAGCAAGCTGTTCGAGCGCCCAGGCGCGGCGGAAGCCCTCGGTCGCCCCGGGGGCCAGGGGGAGCAGGGCGGCGAGGGCAGCGGCGGCGGGCCGGCCGTCGATCCGCTGCACGATGTCGCCGGGTGCGACGCCGACGGCGGACGGTTCGACCCACGAGATGACCAGTTGACCATCGATCCAGTCCCAGGCCAGGGGCAGGCGGAAGTCCGCGTTGTCGCTCTCGTCGGCGACCTCAGCGTGGCCGTCCGCAAGGCCGGCGACCAGGCGCCGCAGAGTGTCAACGAAGGCGCGGGCGCTGGGATCCTCGGCCGCCTCGCGCAGTGCCCGCGCGCGCACCGCGGGCCAAGCCGCGGCGACATCGGCAAAGTGGGGGTAGAAGCGCTCGAAGGCCGCGCTCAGGAGCACCACGTCGGCAAGGCGCGTCGAACGATCGCTGGTGGTGGGCTTGGGCGTCCGCGGCTCTGCTCCGCCCGCGGACGCAGCGGGCGCCGGCGGGGCATGCGGGAGAGTGCCGGTCGAATCCGCGTAGAGCGCGAGCGGCACGAGGGCGGCCACGCCGCCGCCGAGCTGATCGAGCAGCGGCCGGGCCGGGTCGGGCAGGTCCACGTCCTGGCGCCTGGCGATGCAGAGCGAGCGAGCGCCGGCATAGGGAGCGTCAGCGGTGATCTCGACGTGGAAGCCGGCCTCGCGGCTCGACGTGGGGACGATCCATCCCACCGGCTCACGGTCCAGGCCGCTGCTCGCGCCCGGCTCGGCAGTCTCGAAGCCATCGGCGAGCAATGTGCGTGCGCCGCCGGCTGCGGCGGCCGCCTCAAGCCGCACGTCGTCCAACCAGGCGGCACCGCCGCCGGTCAGGCGCAGGCCGAGGGTGGCCCGGCGCGCCGCGGCGGGGATCGCGGCGGTCAGCTCGTAACGCTGCCAGCGGTTGGAGGTGACCGGGAGCTGCTGGGCGGCGAGGGGCTTGCCCTGGACGTCGTCGAGGGTGAGGAAGATCTCCGCGCCGCCGCCGGCGGGCTCTCCGGGCTCGGCGCGCGCGGCGACGGCGAGGCGCAGGCTCTCCCCTGGCGCCGGCGTCAGGTCGATGCGCTTGAGCGCCTGACCGCGGCCGGTCCAGGGCTCGAAGCCCCCCACGCGGCGGCTGTCGAAATGGAGGCCCGATTTGGGGGTGCCCGTCCCCAGCCCGTAGTGGCGCCAGGCGATCAGGCGCGCACCCGGCGCCGAAACCGGAGTGAACGGCGGCGGCGGCTCGCCGGCCGGGAAGAGCTTGAGGGTGGGCGCGATGGGCAGGAAGAGCCGTTCGAGGACCTGGCGCAGCGCCGCGGCGTCGGCCGCCGGCTCGACGGCCGCAACCGCCAGGATGGTGAAGCGGTTCCAATCAACGACCGCCGCCTCGGAGCTGGGATGAAAGTAGCGCACGTCGCCGAGCAGGGCGGTCAGGGCGGCGAGGTTGGCAAGGCCGCGCGGGCCGAGGGGCCGGGGCGCGGAGACAGCCGTTGCCGGCGAGTCATGAGCGGCTGCCGGCGCCGGTGGCAGGGGTGGTGCGGAGGCGACGCCGGGGAACGCCGCGAGGAGCATGCCGCCGGCGAGCGCGGCAGCACGGCGGCGGGCGGAGCTGCGCCGCTGCTGGGCTGGGCTAGGCATTCGGCTCGTCCCGTGTGCCCTCGTAGAAGCTGGGCATCGGCGGCCCCGGGTGGAGCTCGGCCATGGCAGCCATCGCTCTGGTGGCCGCCTCGTCGATGTCCACGGTGCGGATGTAGGAGGTGCTGGGGCGCCACCGGTAGGCGGGGTCGCCGCCGGCGAGGAAATCACAGAAGGCGTCGAGCAGTGGCAGGTCCACGTAGTGCTCGATAAAGATGAACTGCCCCATCTCATTGACCTCCAGGAAGATGTGGCGCCCGTCCGGGGTGACGATGAAATCGAAGCAGCCGAAGACGATCGACAGCTCGGCCATCAGCGCCAGGCAGCTGTCGAGGATCGCGTCCGGCAGCTCGGCGCGCTCCATCTGCATCTCATCATAGGAGCGCCGCCAGTCGAGCCGGCCGTGCACGGTTTGCTGCGACAGGATCTTCGCCGTGAACGCCTGCCGGCCCATGATGGTGACCCGCAGCTCGTGGGCCTTGGGGACGAGGGCCTGGAAGATGCTCGGGGTCTGGCGCAGGAGGTCGTCATCGACCAGGTCCTCGGCACGGAGCAGGGTGGTGTAGGGCATCCAGTGGGTCTCGTCGTCGTGCCACGGCACGCCGGCCAGGGGTTTGAAGACAGCGGCTCCGCCCTGGTCGGCGATGAAGGCGCGAATGTCGCCCGGGCTGTTGGAGACCAGCGTGGTGGGCACCAGCAGACCGCACCTTGCCGCGAGGTCGTGCTGCAGGGCCTTCTGGCTAGCGAGCAGCGAGGCCAGGGGCGGGTTCACCCAGAATGCGTCCCGTGCCATGAGCAGGTAGAGAGACCTCCGGAAGGCGTCGCACTGCTGCTTGGCGAACACGCGATCGGCGGGGTGAAGCGTGTCGAGCGCTGGCAGCGAGGTCGGCCGGCGATACCATACGGCCGAAAAGCCGGAGCCGTCGAGATCGAGGCCGGGACCGCGGATCGCAATCCTCGTCCTGCCCTCGTGAAACTCGAGGGTTTCGGTTGCCAGCGAGGGGAAGTCGGAGGTGCACCAAACGACGGCCTCGGCCCCCTTGAGTCGGAGGGCCTCGGCCACCACGAACGCATGCTTGTCGGAGGAGTGAGACGCAATCAGGACGCGCGTCATGAACGGGTCGATGGCTGGCCCCGACTACGGGGTCAGTTGGAGTCCGGGATGTTCTCTGACGTGGCGAATTCGCTGACGCTGCTGTCGCCCTGGTTGTAGGTCTTGAAGCCACTGTTCACGGTCTTGAGGTCTTCCGCGCAAACCCTGGCCTGGACGCGGCGGACTGGTTTGGCAGGGGCCTTTTGCATATGCGCCTCCCTTTCTGTGCAATATGCTTGCACCTGGGCAACTTCTCTAATTCACAAAGGTGCGGGTGGGGGGAGATCCGGGACAGTGGACGCGGGGCCGCCCGCCAGCTACGTGCTTGATAGAAGACTCTCCTGGGGTCGGAGTCTTCCATGTTGGGACAAAGAGGAGAGGGACTGCAATGGGCAAGACCGGCTGCAATCCAGAGCAGCCAGAAGTGAGAGAGCGCGCAAAGGGCCGCGAGTTCAGGGGGTGGGACGCCCGCCTCCTGGGTATCCTGGGCGCTGCGCTCCTGGCCGCCTCTTCGGCCCTCGCGGCCGAGCAGCGCCCCTGCCCCCCACCGCCGGCGCTCAAGGGCGCATGGGCGCAGCCGGGCGGCACGCTCAAGCTCCGTTTCGAGCCTGACCGGGTGGTGGTGCTGCGCAAGGAGGGAGACCTCCGCGTCGCAACGATCCTCAGCCGCGGGGGACCCTGCCAGCTGGCGGTCCGGGATGAGGGCTTTCGCGCGACCTGGACAGTGACCGGCGACGAGCACGCCCTGCAGCTGGAACTCGGGAAGGGGCCGGCGGTCAGCCTGGTGCCGTTCACGGGCGACTCGTCGCCGCTCGACCTCACGCCTACACCCCTCCCCTCCGCAGCGCCCGTGCCACCCGAGAAGGTGAAGGAGGTCTCCGCAGAGCTCGACGCGCGCTTGCAGCGCGACCAGGAGGCCCTGGCCAAGGGAGCGGAGGATCTGTGGCCCAAGGTCGGCCGTGAGAACCTGACATACCTGCGGAGTGTCGCGGGCCAGTACGGCTGGATCGACACGAAGCGCTTCGGCAAGCGCGCCGCAGCCGTGGCGATTGTCCTACTCAAGCACAGCGGTGACCTGCCCCTCATGGAGGCCGCCCTCCCGGTCGTAGAGCACGACAACGACGGCCCGCAGATCGTCGCGATCCTGACCGACGAGGCGCTGATCGCGACGGGCCACCGCCAGCGCTACGGCACCCAAATCGGGGAGCTGGCGGGCAAGCCCTGCGTTGTCCCCGTCGAGGACCTCCCGGGCTTGGCGGAGCGGAGACGACACCTCGGGTTACCGCCCCTCGCAGACTACCTGGCGGAGGCGAGCAGGGTTCTCTATGGCGGCGCGCCGATCCGAATGCCCGGAGACGACGAGTAACCGGCCTCCGCGGGACGGCGAAGCACTCGGGGCCGCGCGGGAACCCGGCTGTCAAGAATTCCCCGCCCCAAGGCATTCCAGCCGTTCACGCCATGCCGCCAGCCGGGGCATCCGCTCCGACAGGGAGCGGAACTGACCGATGCTCGCTGCATGGGTACAAGCACAATCGAGCCGGATGGCGGCGCGGTGCTCGCCTGCTGCACCTGATCGAGCTGCTGGCCCGGATGGGCGCCATCGGCACGGTGTACACGGTGCCGCCGCGGGCCTGGTCACACGACCGGCAGTGCCACCGGGGAGTGCCCCGGCCAGGCGGCCCGGCGCCGGCGCATCTCAGCTGGCCCGCCGCCGTGGCGCGCTTCCTGGCCGAAGCCGGCGGTCGTGGTCCTACTCAGCTTGAAGCACGCCCACCTTTCGCGCCCGGTCGAGCGCGGCGCGATCGAGCCTGAACGTTGGACTGTGGCCATCGTAGTTGCGCAGCCAGATGTAACGATACCCAAGCGCCAGCTGTACCAGTTCCTGGCGAGCGGTGCCCTCGGGGAAGCGCAGCAAGAGACGGCGCACTTCCCCGGTTGCCGGGTCCACGAGATCCAAGGCCCCATCGTCGCCGGCGACGCCGCTGGCGAGAAGGAGGACGAGCAGGTGGGAACTCGGGTCCCAGGCCATGTCCCAAAGAACCGTCTTATAGGCGAAGAACTCGCTGCGCTCCACCGAGGTGCCGGGGCGGGCTGGCGGTCTCGTCGCGTCCGTGCCGCCTCGGGCCATTCGCTGCCGGGCCTCGGCGAGCAAGGCTTCCTGCTCGGCCTTCCCGGGGGCGGCGGAGCCTTCCTCCTGTTTGAGCGTCGGATCGACAAAGATGCCGTGCGCCTTGAAATTGCGATCGAACTCATACAGCTTGTAGTTGGCGATCTCGGCAGCGAACAGCCGGCCGGGGCCGGCGGCAAGACGCAGACTGCGCGCAGCAGTCTGGTTTGCAGTCTGTCCGGATGGCGCGGTGATGCCTTGGCGCCAAATCTCCAACTTCTCGTTGACCACCACAAACCGCGGGGCCGGGCCGCCAAACACCTCACGGTCCAGCTTCTCGATCTCGGGAAACGGCAGATGCGTGAGACTCACCGCCCAGCCGTCCGGTGTGACGGCGATGCCGGCAGCGTGGTGGAGAGACTTGGCCTCGGCAACGAGGTCTCCCGTCTCACGGTCAAAGACGGTGACCCCGCGCGGGCTCGCAAACGCGATCTGATCGTCGCTGGCCGCGACGCGGAACACCGGCGGCACGGCGGCGCCGCCGTCGCCACCGTGAAGACGCAGCGGCTTGCCCCAGGTTGCGCCCGATTCGAGATATGCGCTCAGCTCGCTGGTGCCGCTATCGAAAAGCAGAACCTCCTTGCCCTTGGCGGCGGTGAGCACCGCGAGCGATCCCGTGGCGACGGTTTTCCCGAGAGCCCCTGGCGCCTCCTCCAGGGTCGCCGATTCCACGGTCGAGGGGGAGGGCGCGGGCGGATTCGCCGCTTGGGCGGGGCCTCCACGCGAGCCTGTCAGGAAGAGGCAGGCCAGAAGGCCGCAAACCGCGGCCTCCCGGCACAGCCACAGCGGTCGCGCTTCCCCTAGACGCATAGGGGCGAGTGGTCCTGACGCAGGGTACCCTGGTAGGCGCCGGTCGTGTGTTGTAGAAGTCGACGTAAAGGGTGTCCCCATAGCACTGCGACGCGTGCCCCAAGCCTACAGTGCTCAAGCGTCCTCTATGCTTGTATGTCGCTTGAGCGGTATATCGCGGGACAGATCCTCGAGCAAAGTCGGGCGGGGTCGCCCGGCCCGCGCTGCCAGGGGGGGCCTAGAACTGCACCCGCTCGATCTCCTCGGGCTCGATGAGTTCGCGGCGGCGGTCGTAGAGCTGCGTGGTGCGGGTCGAGGCGTGGCCAGCGATCGCCGCAGCCATCCCCTCGGCCCGGCGCCGGACGGCTCGGGCGGGGCCGCCAGCCTCCGCTTCGGGCCGCCTCGGGCCGCCGGGCGGTGGGTGGAATAAATCTGCGCCCCATCTTGTCAACATGGCTGTGGCGCGATTTGACAGAGCGCCACTAAGGTTTTAGACTTTCGCAGACGTCCGGGTTGGCACCAGCGCTCGGGCCACGCACCCCGCATAAGGAGGAGTCTCGTGAGCAAGATCATCGGAATCGACCTGGGCACGACCAACAGCGTCGTGGCGGTCATGGAGGGCACCGAGGCCAAGGTGATCCCCAACGCCGAGGGCAACCGCACCACGCCTTCGGTCGTCGCCTTCGCCAAGAACGGCGAGCGGCTCGTCGGCCAGGTGGCCAAGCGCCAGTCGGTCACCAATCCCAAGAACACCATCTTCTCGATCAAGCGCTTCATGGGGCGCAAGTACTCCGAGGTGAACGAGGAGATGAAGATGGTCCCCTACAGCGTCGAGCGCGCCGACAACGGCGACGTGCGCGTGGCGGTGGAGGGCAAGAAGTACTCGCCCCCCGAGATCTCGGCCATGATCCTGGGCAAGCTCAAGCAGGCGGCCGAGGACTACCTGGGCGAGAAGGTCGACCAGGCGGTCATCACCGTCCCCGCCTACTTCAACGACTCGCAGCGCCAGGCCACCAAGGACGCCGGCCGCATCGCCGGCCTCACCGTCGAGCGCCTGGTCAACGAGCCGACGGCGGCGGCGCTGGCCTACGGCCTGGACAAGAAGAAGGACCAGACGATCGCGGTCTACGACTTCGGCGGCGGCACCTTCGACATCTCGATCCTGGAGGTCGGCGAGGGCATCGTCGAGGTCAAGGCCACCAACGGCGACACCCACCTGGGCGGCGACAACATCGACCAGCGCATCATCGACTGGCTGCTCGAGGAGTTCAAGAAGGACCAGGGCATCGACCTGGGCAACGATCCGATGGCGATGCAGCGCCTCAAGGAGGCGGCGGAGAAGGCCAAGATCGAGCTCTCCTCGGCGCAGGAGACCGACGTCAACCTGCCCTTCATCACCGCCGACGCCTCGGGCCCCAAGCACCTCAACCTGCGGCTCAACCGCAGCAAGCTGGAGCAGCTGGTCGAGGACCTCATCCAGCGCTCGATCGGCCCCTGCAAGCGGGCGCTCGACGACGCGCACCTCACGCCCAAGGACATCGACGAGGTGGTGCTGGTGGGCGGCCAGACCCGCATGCCGGCCATCCAGAAGGTGGTCCAGGAGTTCTTCGGCAAGGAGCCGCACAAGGGCGTGAACCCGGACGAGGTGGTGGCGGTGGGCGCCGCCATCCAGGGCGGCGTGCTGCGCGGCGACGTCAAGGACATGCTGCTGCTCGACGTCACCCCGCTGTCGCTCGGCATCGAGACGCTGGGCGGCGTGTTCACCAAGCTGATCGACCGCAACACCACCATCCCGGCGCGCAAGAGCGAGACCTTCTCGACCGCCGCCGACAATCAGACCTCGGTCGAGGTGCACGTGCTGCAGGGCGAGCGCGAGATGGCGCGGTACAACCGCACCCTCGGCAAGTTCCACCTCGACGGCATCCCGGCCGCACAGCGCGGCAGACCGCAGATCGAGGTGTCGTTCGACATCGACGCCAACGGCATCGTGCACGTCTCGGCCAAGGATCTCGGCACCGGCAAGGAGCAGAAGATCACCATCACCTCCTCGTCCGGCCTGTCGGACGGCGAGATCGAGCGGCTGGTCAAGGAGGCCGAGTCGCACCGCGAGGAGGACAAGGAGCGGCGGCGCCAGGTCGAGACCCGCAACAACCTCGACGCTCTGGTGTACAACACCGAGAAGACCTACAACGAGCACAAGGAGAAGCTCGGTCCGGACGAGAAGGGGCAGCTCGAGGAGGCGCTCGCCGCGGCCAAGAAGGCGCTCGAATCCGAGAGCACCGCGGACATGGAGAAGGCCACCAAGCAGCTCCAACAGGCAACGGACAAGCTCGCCGAGCGGCTGTATCAGGAGCAGGGCGCTGCCGGCGGTGCCGGTGGTCCTGGCGCCCCTGGCGCCGGCGGCGCGGCGGGTGCCGGTGGTCAACGCCCCGGCGGCTCACCGGGCCGTCCGGGGGGCGCCCCCGACGAGGTGATCGACGCCGAGTACGTGGACGTCGACGAGAAGCGTTGAGGCCCGTGCCATGGCGCCGTTCCGCAAGATCTATCTCGACGAGCTGACGCGCATCCAGGACCGCATCAACGTCCTGTTCGAGCAGGCCCTGGTTGCCGCCGAGTTCGAGGAGCGCGAGGCGGGGCTGCCCGGCAGCTGGGCGCCCGCCATCGACGTGATCGAGACCGCCGACGCCTACCTGGTGCTGGCGGAGCTCTCGGGGGTGCGGCGCGAGGACGTGCAGCTGCAGGTCAAGGAGCGGCGGCTGGAGCTCTCCGGCCGCCGCCAGCCGCCCGGCGAGCATCGCACCTTCCTGCGGATGGAGCGCAGCTACGGCCCCTTCCGCCGGTCGTTCGATCTCGGCGTGCCGATCGACGCCGACGGCATCACCGCCGGCCTCACCCACGGCGTGCTGCGCGTCCATCTGCCCAAGCACGGCCGCCAGGTCCCCGAGGGCGGGATCCGGGTGGAGATCCAGGGGTAGGTAGGTCCGATGCCCACCCGCCGCCGTTCCAGCCAGCCCAAGTACGTGATGATCAGCGTCGTGTCGGAGCGCTACGGCATCCATCCGCAGACGCTCCGGCTCTACGAGCGCGAGGGGCTCATCAAGCCGGTGCGCAGCTCCGGCAACACCCGCCTCTACGACGAGGAGGCGATGCGGCGCCTGGAGATCATCCTCACCCTCACCCGCGACCTCGGCGTCAACCTGGCCGGCGTCGAGGTGATCCTCAACATGAAGGAGCGCATGGAGCAGATGCAGGGCGAGGTGGACCGGCTGCTCGACTACGTGCGCCGCGAGGGGCAGGAGCGCCGCCAGGCGATGGAGCGCCAGGGCGCGCTGGTGAAGGTGCAGAGCGGGCCGCTCGCCAAGCCGTTCCTCAAGCGATGATCCTTGCCAGGGAAGGGCCTGCCGCCGTCTTCTCTCCTCTTTCCTCGGCTCGCTGACTCCGGCGGCGATCAGGAGCTCACTCTCGGCTCGACCCGCCTCCAGCGACCGCCCGGCAGTCCATGCCTCCTTCCTGACCGCCTGCCTCTCCGGGCCTTCCCGAGGCCGCCGCGTGCTACGATTTCGGCATGGCGGTACAGGACGTCGAGGGCGCGCTCTGTCCGAGCTGTGGCGGACGTGGGTGGGTGGTGCAGCTCGACGGCGGCGCGGGCACGGCCCGCGCCTGCTTCTGCCGCCAGTACGAGGTGGCCCCCCGCCTGGTGGCGGCGGCCGGCATCCCGGAGCGCTACCGCGAGTGCCGCCTGGCCAACTTCAAGGTGACCGGCGGGTCGCCCGCTGTGCGCGGCCAGCTGATGCAGGCCAGGGCGGTGGCGCAGCGCTACGCCAACGAGTTCCTCACCGAGGACGGCTTCGCGCGCTCGGGCCTGCTGTTCATCGGCCCGCCCGGCGTCGGCAAGACGCACCTCGCGGTGGGGGTCCTGGTCGAGCTCATCGAGCGCTACTCGGTGCGTGGCCGCTTCGTCGAGCTCAACAGCTTCTTCAATCAGCTGCAATCGACCTTCGGCGCCACCTCGCCGGAGTCCAGCCAGACGCTGCTCGCGCCGCTCATGGAGTGCCCGCTGCTGGTGCTCGACGAGCTCGGCACGCAGCAGCCGACCCCATGGACGCGCGACGTCCTCTACCTGCTGATCAACACCCGCTACACCCGCCGCCTGCCGACGCTGTTCACCACCAACTACCGGCTGCCCGCCGCCGCGGCCGAGCCGGCGCCGGGCAACCTCAAGAGCCTCGACCGCGGCCGCGATCCGGATCCCACCTGGGACGAGGCCGCCGCCCTCGGCAGCCGGCTGCCGGCGATGCTCGTCAGCCGCCTCTACGAGATGGCCCAGCCGGTGCTGCTCACCGCGGTGGAGGACTACCGCCGCGAGCAGAGCGTGCAGAAGGCCCGCCGCCGATGAGGGCGGCGCGGGTCCCGGGCCGCCGCCCGGCGCACCGGGCTGGCGAGGCGCCGGCGCTGGCGGCACGGCTCCGCCGCGAGCAGAGCGTGCAGAAGGCCCGCCGCCGATGAGGGCGGCGCGGG
>JASLEW010000124.1 GCA_030150965.1 Thermoanaerobaculia bacterium
TCTCGCTGCTGGCGGCGATCCTGCTGTCGCTCTACTGGGGGAGCCTCCCGGCCCTCCACCGCTTCGGCTTCCTCGGCTTCGCCCGCAGCCGCGAGTGGAACCCGGTCACCGAGAACTTCGGCGCGCTGGTCGACATCTATGGCACCCTGGTCACCTCGGCCATCGCCATGCTGATCGGCATCCCGCTCAGCTTCGGCATCGCGCTCTTCGTCACCGAGCTGTGCCCGCGCTGGCTGCAACGGCCGCTGTCCACCGCCATCGAGCTGCTGGCGGCGATCCCCAGCATCATCTACGGCATGTGGGGCCTGTTCGTGCTGGCGCCGCTGCTCGCCGATCACGTGCAGCCGTGGATCACCGACCATCTGGGCGGCTGGCCGCTGGTCGGCGGCCTGTTCCAGGGGCCGCCGCTCGGCATCGGCATGTTCACCGCCGGCCTCATCCTGGCGATCATGGTGGTGCCCTTCATCTCGGCGGTGATGCGCGACGTCTTCGAGACCGTGCCGGCGATCCTCAAGGAGTCCACCTACGCGGTCGGCGCGACGACCTGGGAGGTGGTGTGGCGCATCGTGCTGCCCTACACCCGCGTCGGCGTCGCCGGCGGCATCATGCTCGGGCTCGGGCGCGCCCTCGGCGAGACGATGGCGGTCACCTTCGTGATCGGCAACGCGCACGAGCTCAACACCTCGCTCTTCATGCCTGGCAACACCATCTCCTCCAACCTGGCCAACGAGTTCACCGAGGCGATCGGCAAGACCTACACCTCGTCGCTCATCGCCCTCGGCCTGATCCTGTTCATCATCACGTTCCTGGTGCTGGCGTTCTCGAAGCTCTTGCTGCTGCGCCTGCAGCGCATGGAAGGAAGGCCGAGCTGATGGCCGCCGCCTCCGTCCCCCCCGCCCCACCCGAGCAGCCGCGGCCGGGCGCCTACACCGCGGTCTACTCGAGCGCCCTCTACCGCCGCCGGCGGGTGGTCAACCGGATCGCGCTGGCCCTGTCGATCGCCACCATGGCGACCGGCCTGCTCTTCCTGCTGTGGATCCTGTGGACGCTGGCGGCACGCGGCCTCGGCGCGCTGCGGCCGGTGGTGTTCACCCAGTCGACGCCGCCGCCGGGGAGCGCCGGCGGGTTGATCAACGCCATCGCCGGCAGCCTGCTGATGACCGCGGCCGGCATCCTGGCGGGGGCGCCGGTGGGCATCATGGCCGGCACCTGGCTGGCCGAGTACGGCAAGAGCAATTGGTTTGCCGAGGTCACCCGCTTCATCAACGACATCCTGCTCTCCGCCCCGTCGATCATCATCGGGCTCTTCATCTACACGGTGATGGTGGTGCGCATGGGGCACTTCTCCGGCTGGGCCGGGTCCATGGCCCTGGCCATCATCGCCATCCCGATCGTCGTGCGCACCACCGAGGACATGCTGCGCCTGGTGCCGGTGAGCCTGCGCGAGGCGGCCGCGGCGCTCGGCGCGCCGCGCTGGAAGGTGATCGTGCTGGTGGCCTTCCGCGCCGCCCGCTCCGGCATCCTCACCGGCATCCTGCTGGCCATCGCGCGGGTGAGCGGCGAGACCGCGCCGCTGCTGTTCACCGCCCTCAACAACCAGTTCTGGAGCTCCAACATGAACGCGCCGATCGCCAACCTGCCGGTGGTGATCTTCCAGTTCGCGATGAGCCCTTACGCCGACTGGCAGAAGCTGGCCTGGGCGGGGTCGCTGCTCATCACCCTGAGCGTCCTGCTGCTCAACATCGGGGCGCGCATCGTCTTCCGGCAGCAGAAAGCGGGGTAGCCCAGCCATGCCAGTATCCGAGTCGCAACAGACCGCGGCGGCCCCGGCCGACACCGGCCGCGCTCCCCTCCTGCCGGCCATCCAGGTCGATTTCGACGACCGGCCCGAGGCGCCGCCCGAACCCAAGATCGAGGTGCAGGACGTGCACTTCTATTACGGCAAGGCCGAGGCGCTCAAGGGCATCAACCTGACCATCAACGCCAACCGGGTGACCGCGTTCATCGGCCCGTCGGGCTGCGGCAAATCGACCCTGCTGCGCACCTTCAACCGCATGTACCAGCTCTATCCCAAGCAGCGCGCCACCGGCCGCATCCTGCTCGACGGCAGCGACCTGCTCGATCCGGGCATCGACCTGAACCTGCTGCGCAAGCGGGTGGGCATGGTGTTCCAGATGCCGACTCCGTTCCCGATGTCGATCTACGAGAACATCGCCTTCGGCGTGCGCCTGTACGAGCGGCTCCGCCCCGCCGACATGGACGAGCGGGTGGAGTGGGCGCTGCGCAAGGCGGCGCTGTGGAACGAGGCCAAGGACAAGCTCAAGCAGAGCGGGCGCGGCCTCTCCGGCGGCCAGCAGCAGCGCCTCTGCATCGCCCGCACGGTCGCGGTGAAGCCCGAGGTGATCCTGTTCGACGAGCCGTGCTCGGCGCTCGATCCGATCTCGACGGCCAAGATCGAGGAGCTGATCGACGAGCTGAAGCAGGACTACACGATCGTGATCGTCACGCACAACATGCAGCAGGCGGCGCGCGTGTCGGACTTCACGACCTTCATGTATCTCGGCGAGCTGATCGAGTTCGGGCCGACCGCGACCTTGTTCACCACCCCCAAGGACAAGCGCACCCAGGCCTACATCACGGGCCGCTTCGGCTAGAGCGGTCCCAAGAAAGGACGAAGACTATGGCGAGCGAACATACGCTGAAGCGCTTCGACGAGGAGCTGGAGCGGCTCAACGCCACGATCAACGAGATGGGTGGCCTGACCGAGAGCCAGTTCGCCAAGGCGCTCGTCGCCGTGCGCGACAGCGACACGCAGCAGGCGGAGGAGGTGATCGCAGGCGACGCCCGCGTCGATGCGCTCGATCAGGCGGTGCAGGAGCAGACGGTGC
>JASLEW010000141.1 GCA_030150965.1 Thermoanaerobaculia bacterium
CCTTACAGTCTGGTCGTTGTTCACGGTGCGGCTGGACCGCCGGCGGTCATGGCGGCCAGGCTGACGGCTCCGCCCTTGTCCACCTCCAGCTCCTGGAGGACGCAGGAGGAGATGCGGGCGAGCTCGTCGCGGACGACGAAGGCCAGGCGCTGGTGGCCGGGCTCGAGGAGCAGCTTCACGTCGTAGCCGAGATGGCTGGCGAGGATGCGCTTGGCGTCGGCCTCCGGGATGCGCAGCGGCAGCTGCATGCGCTGGAGGGGCGCCATCCCGCCGCGGGAGTCGATGTTGCCGATCACGATGTTGACCTGGCCATGGCGGCCATCGTCGCGGGGCAGGAAGGAGAGCTTGGCGAACGGCACGCGGATCTGCACGGCGACGAGGACGCGGCCGTGCTCGGCCGGCGCCGCGGCGCCGACCTTGAGGGAGGCGGCGAGCGGGTTGTCGGCCTGGCCGTGGATGAGGGCCGCTTCGACCTGGCTCTCCAGCCGCTCCTGGGCGGTGCGGTCACGGTAGCTCGTGCGGTAGCTGGCGCGCAGGCCCGGCCGGGTGAGCTCGACGCGGATCTGGTGCGTCCTGCCTTCGCCGGCGCGGGCGGGGGTGAAGCCGAGCGAGTACGCGGCGCCGAGCTCGGCCGCGATCGCCGCCAGGTCATGGCTGAAGTCGTTGCCGTCGAGGGCGGAGCGGCCCCCGGTCTCGCGGGCCAGGTTGGTCAGCGAGTCCTGGCGGTCGGCGGCGACCCGTCGCGTGAGCTCGAAGGAGAGCAGGGGCTTGCCGGCATGCTCGGCCGAGACGTAGGCGTCGAGGCCGCGGGCCTCCAGGGTGTAGAGGGTGACCAGGCTGGCGTTGGCGTCGGCGATGACCTGGCGCATGGGGGCTGTCGCGTCCACCGGTTCGAGGCCCAGGTGCATCCCCTGTGTGGGACAGAGATCGTGGAGCAGGCCGAAGGTGTCGGTGCCGGCATGGGTGGCCAGGCCGTCGCCGACGTAGACCAGGGCCTTGCGCCCCTCCAGACCGCTCAGGGGTCGCAGCAGGTGGTGCAGGTTCGAGTAGGTGATCCGCGCGTCGGCGAGGACGGATTCGGCATCCGCCCGCGCCTGGCCGGCCGCCTGGGAGAACCCGTTGCCACAGCCGTTGAGGTGGATGAGATCGCGCAGCATCTCCAGCGTCTGCCGCTCGGCGAGGTCGCGGTTGAGGCCGACAGCCGACTCTTTTTCGAGCTGGTCGAGGGTGCGAGCGAGAGAGGACAGGTCGTCGCGGAACGGATGGCGGACGTGGAGGCCGGGGTCATGGGTGACGACCAGGACCCGGTCTCCCGGCCGCAGGGTGCTGTGCAGGAAGGCGCGGAGCTGCTTGAGGAGCCGATTGCGGTCGAACGGGCGCATGTTGGCGTTGTCGACGAAAACGACGAGATGGAGGCTCTCCCGCCCTGCCCCGGCCGCATCGGCTGCGGCAGCGGGTGCCTGGCTGCTGCTGGCGGGCGGAGCGGGCGGAGTGCCGGTGGCATAGAAGTTGGTCAGCTCGACCCGTTGGCCGTCGATGAAAAGCCTGAAGTCCGCACGTGTCAGCCCGGGAACGAGGGTTCCCGAGGCGTCGCGCACCACGACGTCCACGTTGACCACGTTGATGTCGACCGACTCCGCGAAGGCGTCGTCAGGGCCGGGGCGGGTGAGAGGGCTGCCGGTTTCCTCTGCGCCGCGGGGTGGTGCCGGCGCAGTGGAGGCCGGCGGAGCAGTGGCCGAGGTCTGGTCTCCCAGGCCGCCCGATGCCGAAACCGGCGAACCGTGCAGGATGACGAAGGCCAGGGCCAGAGGCACGAGTGAGCGCCAGCGGATCACGTCAGCGTTTCCAGGGATTTGCCTTACCGAAGGGTGGCCGGCGCCGGGGGGCTGATCGCGCCCCTGCGCCGGAGTCTGTTCCGGCCTACGGCTTCACTGGCGGGGGCGCGTTGGCGTCCTTGGAAGATGGTCTTGTGGTGCACGCCGTGACCGGCGCCGGGCCCGGCAAATTGCGCAGCAAGCGCCTGGACACGGAGCCGCCCCTGGCCACGTCGGTGGTGATGATCCTGGCTGCAGCATCGGAGATGTTGAAGATCTCATCCGGAAAGGCGGGCGAGAGATCGACTCTCTCCAGCGTGTATTCGACCGAAACCGTCGACGTGAGGCTTGCGGTGAGCTTCATGGGGAAAGCAGCCTCGGTCCCCGGGATCCGCTGATACTGGTCCAAGGTGATCGCGAGGCGATGCTGGGCCTTGTCGGCAGGCCACACCAGGCGGGTCAGGCTGCCCCCAGCGGCGAACCCGGTGCGCCCACGGCCTGCATCGAAAGCACCTGCCTGGGCGGCATCTTCCGCGGCCGCCAGCCTCGTGGCAGCCTCACGCCGCCACGCCGAGGCCTTCTTGAGGTCGGCCAGGCGCAGCTGGCACAGCCGGCACGTGGCGGGGTTGTTGACCCGGAGAGGGGCCAGAGCCAGGGCCAGGGGGCCGTCGGGCAGCGGCGTGAGGCGACGATCGCCGCGCGTCACCTCGACCGTGTCGGCGGAGCTCTTGCCCTGGAGAACCCGGCCGTCGAAGGCAATGTCCGACCAGGGGTAGCCGATGGCGGGATCGATCCGCACCCGGTAGCGGCCGTCACGCTCCCAATACTCGTAGGCTCCCGTCGATGTCGTGGCGCTGGCGGAGTTGGTGAAGGTCACCTTGCCCCGGATGTAGATGGCATCGGCCCGGGCAAGCTCTTCCAGCAGAGTGCCGACGGACCTGGGCAGGGGTGAAGCAAGCGTGGCCTGCTGCAGCTCGGTGCCCACGGCATCGTCGCAAGGATGCTCAGGGTCGCATGCCGGACCGGTTCCGCCGCCGCTGCAATTGGGATCGAAGGGATCACAGGCGGGACAGCTCGGATCGGAGCTCGGGTCGCAATAGTAGATCGGATTGCCCTCGGCACAGGTGTTGGTCGTGGTTTTCACGCCACAGGGCACGCCGGTTTCTTCGACTCCACACGAAGCACCGTTGGGGGTGTACACGTACCCCTCGGAGGAGCCCGCCGGGGTGCTGCTCTGCAAGAACGCGTGGTTGATGAAGGCGCAGGTTGGATTCTGGATGTACTTCGACGTTTGCTGGTCCCACCACTGATCGCACAACGTCGCCGGCTCGACGCAGGTCTGTGCCTGGCTCGCCGGGCCGGGCAAGCTGCAAAGGACAACGGCGAGGAGGGCTCCGGCCTTCAACAGCTGGGCGGTTCTCATCGGTTCACCTCGGGGAAGTTTAACTGATATGCGGC
>JASLEW010000146.1 GCA_030150965.1 Thermoanaerobaculia bacterium
CGGCGAGATCGCCGCGCAGCACCAGCGTGTTGACGAAGAAACCGATCAGGTTTTCGAGCTCCCGCCGGGTGCGGCCCGCGATCGGCGTGCCCAGGCACAGCTCGCCGACGACGCTGTTCATGGTGCTCACCGCGGCCTTCCAGGCCTTGCTGGCCCGCATCAGCGGCGTCGGCGAGCTGTGCCTGGGCACGCCGATCGCGGGCCGCACCCGGCGGGAGCTCGAAAACCTGATCGGTTTCTTCGTCAACACGCTGGTGCTGCGCGGCGATCTCGCCGCCGATCCGCCGTTCGCCGGCCACCTGGCGGCGGTGCGGCGGGAAGCGCTCGCCGCCTACGAGCACCAGGATCTGCCGTTCGAGAAGCTGGTCGAGGAGCTGCAGCCGGAGCGCAGCCTGGCTCACTCGCCGCTGTTCCAGGTCATGTTCGCGCTGCAGAACGCACCGGTCCGAACGCTCGACCTGCCGGGCCTGCGCCTCGCGCCGCTCGCCCTCCCGCACGGCTTTGCCCAATTCGACCTGACGCTGTCGCTGGGCGAGAGCGCGGCGGGCCTGACCGGGGACCTGGCGTATGACGTGGCGCTGTTCGACGGCTCGACGATCGAGCGTCTGGCGAGGCAGCTGGAGGCCGTGCTGCGCAGCGCCGTGGGGCGCGCCGAGCTGAGGATCTCGGAGCTGTCGCTGCTCAGTGCCGCCGAGCGGCAGCAGCTGCTCTGGGAGTGGCGGGGGACGGAGGGCGAGGCGCCGGCCGAGAGCGTGCCGGCGCGGTTGGCGCTTCAGGCGCTGCGGGCGCCGTCGGCGGTGGCGGTCGAATGGGGCGGCGAACGCCTGACCCACGGCGAGCTGTGGCGGCGCGCGGCGCGCCTGGCGCGGCGCCTGCGCGCGGCCGGCGTGGGTGCGGAGGCGCGGGTGGGGCTGCTGGTCGAGCGGTCGCCCGATCTCGCCGTCGGCCTGCTGGGGATCTGGCAGGCGGGGGGGGCGGCGGTGCCGCTCGATCCGGGGCAGCCGCCGGCGCGCCTGCAGCTGCTGCTCGCCGACGCCCTGCCGGCCGGTGCCTCGGCGTTGGTGTCGCAGCGCGGCTTGCGCGAGCTGCACGGCGCGCTGCGGCTGGCGGCGATCCCGCTCGTCTGGGTGGAGGACGAGGAGGAGCCGGACCGGGAGGTCCCGCCGCCCGCCGGCGCCATTGCCGCGGCTGCCGCGGCGGCCGCGGACCTGGCCCGCCTGGCCGGCGCGTTCCCCGCCGCCACGGACCTGGCCTACCTGCTCTACACCTCGGGCAGCACGGGCCGGCCCAAGGGGGTGCTCGTCGAGCACGGCGGGCTGGCGCACACCCTTGCCGCGCTGCAGGAGGTGCTCGGCCTCGCGGCGGGCGAGCGCATGCCGGTCCTGGCGCCGGTGACCTTCGACGCGTTCCTGTTCGAGCTGCTGCTGCCGCTGCTCACCGGCGGCACGGCGGTGCTGATCGAGAACCGGCCGGTCCTGGACATGGAGCTCCTGCTGGCGGAGCTCCGGCGTTCGACGCTGCTGTTCGCCGTGCCCGCGGTGATGCGGCGGCTGGCGGCGGCGGTGATCGAACGGCGGGAGCGGCCCACGGGAGCGCGCCGCGGTGAGCGGGACGGCCTCACGCCGCACCTGCGCCAGGTGCTCACCGGCGCCGAGGCGGTGGACCGCGATCTCGTGCGGTCGCTGCGGCGGGCGTTTCCCGGCACCCGGATCGCGGCGCTCTACGGCCCGACGGAGGCGGCGATCTGCGCCGCCTGGGAGAGACCGGACGAGCGGGCGCACAACGGCATCGGCCGGCCGTTGCCGGGCGCGACGCTCACCGTGCGCGACGCCGCCGGGGCGTTGGTCCCGGCCGGCACGGCCGGCGAGCTGTGGCTGGGCGGGCCGGGGCTGGCGCGCGGCTACCTCGGCCGGCCGGAGCTGACGGCGGAGCACTTCGTGCCGTCGCCCGTGGGCCGGGGAGCGCGGCTCTACCGCACCGGCGACTGCGTCCGCTTCGATGCCACCGGCCGGCTGGAGTTCCTGGGCCGGATCGATCAGCAGGTCAAGCTGCGCGGCTTCCGCATCGAGCCCGGGGAGGTGGAGGCGGCGCTCCTCGCCTGTCCGGGGGTGACGGCGGCGGCGGTGCTGGCCGAGCGGCACGGCGCGGGCGACGAGCGGCTGGTGGCCTATGTGGCAGGAGAGGCTGGGCTGGAGAGCGCCGAGCTGCGCCGCCAGGCCGCGTCGCGGCTGCCGTCCTACATGGTGCCGGGCCGCTTCGTCCGGCTGGACCGGCTGCCGCTGACGCGCCACGGCAAGGTGGACCGGCGGGCCCTGGCCGCGCTGACCGTCCGGCCGGCGGCGGGGGCGCCCGCGGCTCCGCCTCCGCCCGCGCCGGGCCTGGAGCGCCTCGTCGCCGGGGTGTTCCAGGAGGTGCTCGGGATCGAGCGGGTCGGGCTCGACGACAACTTCTTCGACCTGGGAGGGCACTCGCTGCTGCTGGCCGAGGTGCAGAGCCGGCTCTCGAAGCTCCTGGACGAGGAGGTGCCGCTGCTGGAGATCTACCGCAACCCCAACGCGGGCGCCCTCGCCAGGGCGCTGGC
>JASLEW010000160.1 GCA_030150965.1 Thermoanaerobaculia bacterium
GGCGCGGGCACCGCGCAGGCCGCGCCGCCGCTGCCGCTGATCGACCTGACGGCGCTCCCCGCGCCCCGGCGCGAGGAGACGGCGCGGCGGCTTGCCGGCGCCGCGGCGGCGCGGCCCTTCGATCTGACCCGCGGGCCGCTCTGGCGCAGCCGCCTGCTGCGCCTGGCGGCGGACGAGCACGTGCTGCTGCTGACCGTGCACCACATCGTCTGCGACGCCTGGTCGCTGGGCGTGATGGCCGCCGAGCTCGGCGCGCTCTACGCCGCCTTCATCGCCGGCCGCCCCTCGCCGCTGCCCGAGCTGCCGGTGCAGTACGCCGACTACGCCATCTGGGAGCGGCGCGCGCTCGGCGAGACGGCGCTCGCCGCGCAGCTCGACTACTGGCGGTCCCGCCTGGAGGGCGCTCCCGCGCTCCTCGATCTTCCCACCGACCGGCCGCGGCCGGCGCGGAGCGCCCACCGCGGCGCGCGCTTCGCCTGGGAGCTGCCGCCGCCGGTGGCCGCCGCCCTCGGCGCCGCCGCCCGCCGCCAGGGCGCGACGCCGTTCATGCTCCTGCTCGCCGCCTTCGACGCGCTGCTCCACCGGCACAGCGGCCAGGAGGACCTGGTGGTCGGGCTGTCGATCGCCCGCCGCAACCGGATCGAGACCGAGCCGCTGATCGGCTTCTTCGTCAACCTGTTCGCGCTGCGCGCCGATCTGCGCGGCGACCCGCCGTTCCGGCAGCTGGTCGAGCAGGCGCGCGCCACGGTGCTCGGCGCGCTCGACCACCAGGACCTGCCGTTCGAGCGCCTGGTCGCGGCGCTCCGCCCGCGGCGCGGCGCCGCCCACCACCCGCTGTTCCAGGTGCTCTGCACGATGCAGAGCACGCCGCTGTCGCTGCGCCTGCCGGGCCTCGCCCTGGCGCCGTTCGAGCCGTTCGAGAAGGAGGGCCCGGGAGCGGCGCATTTCGATCTGACCCTGTCGTTCGCCTCCCCCGCCGGCGGCGGCGGGGACGATGCCATCGCCGGCTATCTCGAAGCCGACAGCGAGCTGTTCGACGCCGCCACGGCGCGCCGCCTGGTGGCGGGCTTCGAAGCGCTGCTCGCCGCGGTGGCGGCGGAGCCCGGCCTCGCCCTCTCCGCGCTGCCGCTGCTGAGCGCCGGCCAGCAGCAGCAGCTCCGCGAGTGGAACGACACCGCGGAGCCGTTCCCCGCCGGACGCTGCCTGCACGAGCTGATCGCCGAGCAGGCCCGGCGCACGCCGGATGCGCCCGCGGTCGCCGCCGGTCCGGAGAGTCTCACCTTCGCCGCGCTCGACGCCGCCGCCGAGCGCCTGGCGGCGCGGCTGCGCGCCCTCGGCCTCGCCCCCGACCGGATCGCCGTGCTCTACCTCGAACGCTCGGCGGCGCTCGCCGTGGCGCTCCTCGCGGTGCTCAAGGCCGGCGGCGCCTACCTGCCGCTCGACCTCGCCGACCCGCGCGAGCGCATCGCCCGGGTGCTCCAGGACGCGGAGCCGCGGCTGATCCTGACCCGCGGCGGCCTGGTGCCGCGCCTGCCGCCGGGCCGGCCGGAGACCGTCTGCCTGGACGCGCCGGAGCCGGCGCCGCCGGCCGCCGCCGCAGGGGGAGGAACCGGCGGGGAGGGTCCCCACCCGGAGGCCACCCCGGACAACCTCGCCTACGTCCTCTACACCTCCGGCTCGACCGGCCGGCCGAAGGGGGCGATGATCCCGCACCGCGGCGTGGTGAGCTATCTCACCTGGGCGGTCGGCGCCTACCGGGTCGCCGACGGCTGCGGCGCTCCGGTCCACACGCCGCTCGCCTTCGACCTCACCGTCACCAGCCTGCTCGCCCCCTGGCTCGCCGGACGGTGCGCCGTGCTCCTCGACCGGGTCGGGGGCGCTGATCGAAGCGGGCGGAGCGGGCAGGCCGAGCGGGGCGGGGGCACCGAGCAGACCGGGGGCGCCGAGCGGGCCGAGGCGGTCGAGGCGCTCGGCCTGGCGCTGGCGGACCCGGCGCTGCCGGCCGGCGGCTTCAGCCTGGTCAAGCTCACCCCGGCGCACCTGCCGCTGCTCGCGGAGCAGCCCGGGGCGGTGGCGGCGGGCCGCACCCGGACGCTGGTCGTCGGCGGCGAGGCGCTGCACGGGGAGAGCCTCGCGGCCTGGCGCCGGACGGCACCGGAGACGCGGGTGATCAACGAGTACGGGCCGACCGAGGCCACCGTCGGCTGCTGCGTCCACGCCGCCCCGGCCGGCGAGATCGGCGACGGCCCGGTGCCGATCGGCCGGCCGATCGCCAATGTCCGCCTCCACGTCGTCGACCGCGGGCTGCGGCCGGTCCCGGTGGGGGTCCCGGGCGAGCTGCTGATCGGCGGCGCCGGCCTGGCGCGCGGCTACCTCCGGCGCCCGGCGCTGACCGCCGAGCGGTTCGTGCCCGACGGCCTGGGCGAGCCCGGCGGTGCCGGTGGGGAGGGAAGCGTGGGCAGCGGTGGCGGCGGGCGCCTCTACCGCACCGGCGACCGCGTCCGCCAGCGCGCGGACGGCGTCTACGAATACCTCGGCCGCTGCGACGACCAGGTGAAGATCCGCGGCTTCCGGGTCGAGCCGGGAGAGGTGCGGGCGGCGCTGCTCGGCCATTCGAGCCTCGCCGCGGCGGCGGTGGTGGCGGGCCGCGCCGGGCCGGCCGGCGGCCTGCGCCTCATCGCCTACGTCGTTCCGCACCCCGGGGAGGAGGCGGCGGCGCCGGCGGAGCTGCGCCGCCACCTGCGCGCACGCCTGCCGGACTTCATGCTGCCGGCCGCCTTCGTCACGCTGCCGGAGCTGCCGCTCACCCCGAACGGCAAGCTCGACCGCCAGGCGCTGCCGGCGCTCGGCGAGGAGGGCCAGCCGGCGGCGACCGTGACCGCACTCCCGGGGCCCGGCGCCCGGGCGCCAGCCGCCGCAACGGCAGCGGCCACCACCGCACCCGCGGAAGCCGCCGCGCCAGCGGAGACCACCACGCCAGCGGAGACCTCCGCGCAGACGGAGACCATCACGCGGATGGAGGCCATCACGCCGGCAGAGACCACCTCCCCGGCGGAGATCACCGCGCCGGCGGAGGCCGCCACACCGGCGGATACCGCCGCACCGGCGGAGCCTGTCGCGCCGAAAGAAGCCGCCGCATCGGCGGAGGCCGCCGCTGCCGGTCCCCCGCTTTCCGCGCCAGCGCGGCCGGCGGGAGACGGCGGAGAGCCCCGCACGCCGGCCGAGGCAGTCCTGGCGAAAATCTGGGCGCAGCTCCTGCGCCTGCCGCGGGTGGGCATTCACGACAACTTCTTCGAGCTGGGGGGTGACTCGATCCTCTGCCTGCAGGTCGCATCGCGGGCACGCGCGGCAGGGCTGCGGATCAGGTCGCGCGACCTGTTCCAGCACCAGACGGTGGCCCGGCTCGCGGCAGCGGCCGACGCGGCACTCGCAGCGGGCTCGGCACCTGAGGCGGGCGCGGCCGCGGCCATGGCCGCACCAGCCACGGGCGCGGCACCGGCGGCGAATGCGACGCCAGCCGCGAGCTCGACAGCGGCCGAGATCCCGCTGACCCCGATCGCCAGGTGGTTCTTCGATCTCGGCCATGCCGAGCCGTGGCACTACAACCAGACCCTGCTGCTCGCGGCGCGCCGGCCGCTGGCTCCCGCTGTCCTGGCGGCGGCGGCCGGCCATCTCGTGGCGCATCACGACGCCCTGCGCCTCCGCTTCGAGCCCCCGGCCGAGCCCGGCGCGGAGTGGCGCCAGCACGCCGCGCCTCCCGGCGGTGCGCTGCCGTTCAGCGTCGTCGACCTCTCGCGGCTCGCCGAGCCCGCCACGGCGATCGAGACCGCATCGGCCGCGCTCCAGGCCAGCCTCGACCTGGCCGCCGGCCCGATCCTGCGCCTGGCTTGGTTCGATCTCGGCCCCTCCCGCCCGGCGCGCCTGCTGGCCGTCATCCACCACCTGGCGGTCGACGGGGTCTCCTGGCGCATCCTGCTCGACGACCTGGAGACCGCCTGTGCCCAGGTGGAGCGCGGCGAGGCGGTGCGGCTGCCCGCCTCCATCTCCTTCGCCCGCTGGGCCGAGCGCCTCGGCGAGCTGGCCGCCGCGCCGGAGCTGGCCGCCGAACGGTCCCACTGGCTGCAGTGGCTGGAGGACGCTCGCAGAAAGCTCGCGCCCCCGGCGCCGGCTCCCGTTCCGCCCCACGCTCCGCGGTCCCTGCTCGACGGCCCCTTCCCCCGCGAGATCGATCTCCGGCGCTCGGCGCGGCAGATCGCGCTGTCGCTCGACGAGGCCGACACCGAGGCGCTGCTGCGGCCGGCGCCCTTGCGCTTCGCGAGCCAGGTCGAGGAGCTGCTGCTCGCCGCGGTGGCCGCGGCCTGGCGGCGCTCGACCGGAGCCGCGGCGCTCCGCATCGACGTCGAGGGGCATGGGCGCGACCTCGCCGCCTGGGGCGACGGCGGCGGCGAGGAGGAGATCGACCTCTCGCGGACCGTCGGCTGGCTCACCACCCTGGCGCCGGTCCTGCTCGATCTCACCGCCGTCCCGAAGGAGGCCGGCGCACCAGGTGCTCCCGGAGCACCCGGCGCACATGGAACCCTCGGCGCACATGGAACCCTCGGCGCACCCGGCGCACCCGGCTCACCCGGAGCGCTCGGCGAGCTCGGAGCGCTCGGCGCATTCGGCCCGTTCGGAGCGGTGGCGGAGATCCGCCGCCAGCTGCGCGCCGTTCCCCGCCGCGGCGCCGGACATTTCCTGCTCCGCCACCTGGCGCCGGACGGCGAGACCCTGCAGGCGCCCCCCGCGCCCCTGCTGTTCAACTACTTCGGGCAGATCGACGCCGCGCTCCCGGACGGCGCCCGCTTCGCTCCCGCGCCGGAGTCGGCCGGCGACAGCGTCAGCCCGCGCAACCGCCGCTCCCATCCGCTGCAGCTCGATGCCGCGGTGGCCGGCGGCCGGCTGCACCTGACCTGGAGCTACAGCGCCGCGCTGCACCCGCCGGACGCCGTCGAGCGCCTGGCGCACGAGTGCCGGGAGGAGCTGCGGCAGCTGGTCCGTTCTGGCCCCCACCCCGCGGACCCCGCCGCCGGCACCGAGGCGGTCTATCCGCTGACCCCGATGCAGCAGGGCATGCTCTTCCACAGCCGCCTGGCCGCGGCAGCGGCCGGCGCGACCGAGCTCTACGTGGCGCAGCTCCACTGCACGATCGAGGGTCCGCTGGCGCCGGACGCGTTCCGCGGCGCCTGGCAGCACGTGATCGACCGCCACACGGTGCTGCGCACCTCCTTCCACTGGGAGGGCCTCGACCGGCCGTGCCAGGCCGTGCGGCGCCAGGCCGCGGCGCCGCTCGCCGTGCTCGACTGGCGCCACCTGCCCGCCGCGGAGCAGACCCTCCGCCTCGCCGAGCTGCTGCGCGCCGACCGCCGCCGCGGCTTCGAGCTGCGGCAGGCGCCGCTGCTGCGCATCACCCTGCTCCGCTTCGCCGATGCCGAGCACCGGATGATCTTCAGCTTCCATCACCTGCTGCTCGACGGCTGGTCGATGCCGCTGCTGTTCGACGAGCTGCTGCGCTCCTACGACGCCCTGCGCCGCGGCGAGCGCCCCGCCCTGCCGCCGGCGCGGCCGTTCCGCGACTACGTGGACTGGCTGGCGCGCACGGAGGCCGCCGAGCCGGGCGCCGCCGCGGCCTTCTGGCGCCGCGAGCTGACCGGCTTCACCGCGCCGACGCCATTGCCGCTCGAGCAGCGCCCGGCTCGCCCCGGGGCCGAGGGCACCCATGCAGCCCAGACCAACGGCATGGCCCCGGACTTCACCCGCCGCTTCCATCCGCTCACCGCCGGCGAGACCGGCGCGCTGCAACGCCTGGCGCGCCGCGCTCACCTCACCCTGGGGACGCTGGTGCAGGGCGCCTGGGCGCTGCTGCTCGCCCGTCATTCCGGCAGCGGCGACGTGCTGTTCGGCGCCACCTCCGCCGGCCGGCCCGCCGAGCTGCCCGGCGCCGAGACCATGCTCGGCCTGTTCATCGCCACCCTGCCGGTGCGCGCCGCCGTCGATGCCGCGCGGCCCCTGCTCCCCTGGCTCGGCGATCTGCAACAGCACCTGGCGCGGCTCCGCGAGCACGAGCACTGCGCGCTGTCCGAGATCCAGGGCTGGAGCGAGGTGCCGCGCGGGACTGCCCTGTTCGACAGCCTCGTGGTCTACGAGAACTACCCGGTGGATCTCGGCGGCGGCGGCATGGAGAGCGCCGGAGAGGACGGCGGCCACCCGCGGCGCCTGCGGATCGGCGGGCTCCAGGCTCGTCAGAACACCAGCTACCCGCTCACCCTGGTCGGCGCCCTGCACGGCGAGGCGCTCGTCCTCCGCCTGGCGTTCGACGCCAACCGGCACACCGCTCCTCCGGTCGTGCGCGCCCTGCGGCAGCTGGCCGCCATGCTCGGCGCGATGGGCGACGGCGCGGGGGACGGCCCGGCGGCCGGCGCGCTGCCGCTGCTCGGCGCCGCCGAGCGCCATCAGTTGCTCCGCGAGTGGAGCGACACCGGCGGCGCGCCGGCCGGCGGGCCTCTCCTCCATCGCCTGGTCGAGCGCCGCGCCGCCGAGGCGCCCGACGCCACCGCGCTGCTCCTCGACGGCGAGGCGCTCTCCTACGGCGAGCTGACGGCCCGCGCCGCCCGCCTGGCCGCGGCGCTGCGCCGGCGCGGCGTCGGACCCGAGACGCTGGCCGCCATAGCCCTGCGCCGCTCCGCCTGGCTGCCCGCCGCCATGCTCGCGGTCTGGCAGGCCGGCGGCGCGTTCCTGCCGCTCGATCCCGCCTATCCGGGCGAGCGCCTGGCTTTCATGCTCGCCGACAGCGGCGCCGGGCTGCTGCTGGCCGAGCCCGACCTGCCGCTCTCCTGCCCGCCCGGCCTCGTCCGCCTCTCGATCGCGAAGATCGTGGCCGGCCAGGCGGCGGCGGCCGATCCCTCGGAGCCGGCCCGCTCTCCGCACCCGCCGCTCCCGCCGGACCCGCCGCTTCCACCGATTTCACCGATCCCACCGATTCCAGCGCCACCGCCGGACCCGCCGCTCCCGCCGCGAGCGCCTGACCCACCGCTCCCGCCGCTCCCGCCGCGAGCGCCGGACCCGACGCGACCGCCGGACCCGCCGATCAACGGGCTCGCCTACGTGATCTACACCTCGGGCTCGACCGGCAGGCCGAAAGGGGTGATGATCGAGCACCGCGGCCTGGCGAACCTGATCCATGAGCAGATCGAGGCGTTCGGCATCACGCCGCGGAGCCGCGTGCTGCAGCTGGCCTCGGCGAGCTTCGACGCCGCGGTGTCGGAGATCTGGACCGCCTGGGTGGCGGGCGCGACGCTGGTGATGCTGCCGGAGGGCTCGCTCGCCGCGGACGCCGGGCTGCTCCGGCGGCTGGACGAATGCGGGGTGAGCGTCGCCACCTTCCCGCCCTCGCTGCTCGCCGCGCTGCCGCCGGCCGGGCTGCCCGCGCTGGCCACCCTGGTGGTCGCCGGCGAGGCGGCGAACGCGGCGCTCCTCGCCCGCTGGTCGCCCGGCCGCTCACGGGTGCTGAACGCCTACGGGCCGACCGAGATCACCGTCTGCGCCACCGTCGAGCGCGTCCGCGGCGGCGCCGAGCCGCTCCTCGGGCGCCCCATCGCCAACACCGGCGTCCGCCTGCTGGACGAGCGGCTGCAACCGGCGGCGATCGGCGCCGTGGGCGAGATCTGCCTCACCGGCGCCGGCCTGGCGCGCGGCTATCTCGGCCGGCCGGAGCTGACGGCGGCGAGCTTCGTGCCCGACCCCTGGAGCCCGGAGCCGGGCGGCCGCCTCTACCGCTCCGGCGACCTCGCCCGCTGGACCGCCGCGGGAAAGCTCGCCTTCCTCGGCCGCCGCGACGCGCAGGTGAAGGTGCGCGGCGTGCGCATCGAGACCGGGGAGATCGAGGCCGTCCTCGCCCGTCATCCGCAGGTCCGGGCCTGCGCCGTCGCCGCCCGCCGCGACGCTGCCGGCGGCGGCCGGCTCGTCGCCTACGTGGTGCCCCTTGCGGCGCCCTCAGCCGCTCCGCCGCTCGGTCCGCGCCTGCGCGCCTTCCTCCAGCGCGCGCTGCCCGAGGCGATGCTCCCGGGCCGCTTCGTCGAGCTGCCGGAGCTGCCGCGCACGCCGAGCGGCAAGCTCGACCGGCGCGCCTTGCCCGATCCGGAGACGGTTGCCAGGCCGCGCTCGCAGCCGCCGCGCAACGCCCTGGAGCGCTACCTGGCGGGTCTCTGGGCGGAGATCCTCGGCCTCGCCAGGATCGGCGAGCCCGGCGGCGAGAGCGATGAGACCGGCGAGACCGGCGAGATCGGCGACATCGGCGACATCGGAATCGAGGACGACTTCTTCCAGCTCGGCGGCCATTCCCTCTCCGGCGCCGCGCTCGTCGGCCGCCTGCAGCGCGAGCTTGGCGAGATCGTGCACGTGGTGGTGATGTACGACGCGCCCACCGTCGGCCGCCTCGCCGCCTATCTCCGCGAGCACTATCCGGAGGCGGTCCGGCGCCGCTTCGGCGGCGCGACCGCCGACAGAGAAACAGCCGGGCCGGCCGACTCGGCCACCGCGGCGGCACCGGTCGGCGCGCCGGAGATCGCCGAGCTGCGGCGCATCGTGGCGCTGGGACGCGGCAGCGAGATCCCCGCGCCGGTCCCGCCGCGCAACCCGCCGGCGGTCTTCGTGCTCTCGCCGCCGCGCTCCGGCTCGACCCTGCTGCGCGTCATGCTCGCCGGCCATCCGCGGCTCTTCGCGCCGCCGGAGCTGGAGCTGCTCTCGTTCGCGACGATGGCCGAGCGCGGCGCCGCGTTCGCCGGCCGCAACAGCTTCTGGCTGGAAGGGGTGGTCCGCGCCCTGATGGACATCGAGGGATGCGACGCCGGCCCCGCCGAGGCGTTGATCGCGGCGCTCGCGGCGGAAGGCGCCACGACGCAGGACCTCTACCGCCGGATGCAGGAGCGCATCGCGCCGCGCCTGCTCGTCGACAAGACCCCGTCCTACGCCCTCGATCCCGCGGTGCTGGCCCGCGCCGAGCGTCAGTTCGCGAGCGCCCGTTACATCCACCTGCTGCGCCATCCGCTGGCGATGATCCGCTCGTTCGAGGAGGCGCGTCTCGATCAGGTCTTCTTCCGCCTCCCCCACCGCTTCCCGCGGCGCCGGCTCGCCGAGCTGGTATGGACCGTCAGCCAGGAGAACATCCTCTCCTTCCTCGCCGACGTGCCCCCGGAGCGGCGTTTCGAGCTCCGCTTCGAAGCGCTGGTCGCGCGGCCGGAGGACGAGCTGCGGCGGCTCTGCGATTGGCTGGAGATCGATTTCCACCCGGCCATGACGCGGCCCTACGAGGAAACAGCCGCGCGGGAATCATCACGGCCATCGCGGATGACCGACGGCATCCATCCCTGGTCGCGCATGCTCGGCGACGTCAAGTTCCAATCCCACCGCACCGTGGATCCGGCCGCCGCCGACCGCTGGCGGGAATCGGGCTCCGGGCACGCCCTCGGCCGGCGGACCGTCGAGCTTGCCGCCCGGCTCGGCTATGACTGCCCGCGCTCCCTGCCGGCGGCCCTGGTGCCGCTGGCGCCCCGCGGCGTGCTTCCGCCCCTGATCTGCATCCATCCGGCCGGCGGCGAGGTCCTCTGCTACCGCGACCTGGCGCAGGCGCTCGGCGGCGGCCGGCCGGTGTACGGCCTGCAGGCGCAGGGCGTCGCCGCGGGCGAGACGCCGTTGAGCCGCGTCGAGGACATCGCCGAGCGCGCGGTCGAGATCCTCCGCCAGGCGTTCCCCGCGGGGCCGTACCACCTCGCCGGCTGGTCCTTCGGCGGCCTGGTGGCCTATCAGATGGCCCGCCTCCTGACCGCCGCCGGCCACCAGGTCGCCCTGCTCGCCATCCTCGACGCCGGCCCGCACGAGGGTTCCAACGAAGGTGCCAGGGAGGAAGGGTCCGCGCCGCGCTACGACGAAGCCGACCTCCTGGCCCACGCGTTTCAGTCCGTGCTGCCGGTCACCGCCGCCGATCTGCGCACCCTGCCGGCGGGAGAGCGGCTGCCACGTCTGTTTGCAAGGGCGCGCGCGGCCGGCAGGCTGCCGCCGGGCCTCGATCTCGCCCAGGCCGAGCGCCTCCTCGCCACCTTCCAGGCCCATCAGGCAGCCGCCCGCGCCTACCGTCCGGCTCCCTATCCCCATCGCCTCACCCTGCTCCGCGCGGCCGGCGGTCTCGCCGCCCGCCCCGGCGGCGATCCGGCCCTCGGCTGGCGCCCCCTGGTCAACGCTGTCGAGATTCACGAAGTCCCGGGAGACCACGACGACCTGATCGCTCCGCCGCATGTCACGGCCGTGGCGGAGATCCTGCGCCGGTGCCTGCCGGCAGACGGCTGAAGACCTGCTTCGTGCCGCCCGACCGGGGTGCTGCCGCGCCTCCACGGGCGGAAGCCCGCCTCGATGCCGGTCCTCATCGCGGCGCCGCGCTGATCCCGGAGCCGAGGCATCGGCCCCGGCTCGCCGGGAGGTTAGCGAGGAGCCTGACGGCCGCCGCCGTTGAATCCCTCGCAGTCGGGGCTGCACGTGGTCAGCACGGTGCAACCGTTGCCAGAGATTCCGCCTTCGACCCCGGCTTTTCCCGCCTTGAACAGATCGAGCGTTTCGACGTGGAGGCGCAGCTTCCTGGGGCGCTTGATTCTCATTCGATCGATTCCTTTCCGGCGACCGCGGTCAGGCCTTCTTTCCATTCGCGGATGTGCCACTTGCCGACCACCCCGCCGAGCACGAACGGATCGCCGCGCGCGAAATCCTCCGCCGCCTCGCGGCTGGTGAAGATTGCCATCGCTCCCTCGGCGGGGTTGGTGAACGGTCCGGTCATCAGGAGCGTCCCCCGGGCATGAAACTCGAGATTCCGCTCCCGATGTCCGGGGAAGAGCTGGGGAGCCTTGCTCATGCCCCCTTCTGCGAGCTCATAGAGCAGGACGTATCTCATACCGCCGGGCAGCTTACCATCGACTCCGGCGCGGCGGTGTCGCGTTCCTGGAACAGCCGCGCCGCGGTCAGCGCGTAGATCACCGCGCAGTCGAGCAGGCGATCGATCGGCACCATCTCGTGGGGACCGTGGGAGACCGTCAGCAATCCGGGACCGTAGGCCAGCGCGGGGATGCCGCGCTGGGCATAGAAGCGCGTCTCCAGGAGGCCCGGACAGAGCTCGAAGCGCGGCAGCCGGCCGGTGACGGCCTCGACGCTGGCGGCCAGGACGCGGGCCAGGGGATGGTCCTCCGGCGTGGCGCCGGCGTGGCCCTCTTGCAGGACATCGACCGTCGCCGGGATGCCGCTCTCCGCGATGGCGTCGAGCAGGCGGCGGCGCTCGACGTCGAGGTCTTCCTCCGGGTTGATGCGGCGGTCGACGGTGAAGGAGCAGGTTTCCGGCACGACGTTGAAGTTGGCCCCGGACGAGGCGCAGCCGCCGAGCATGAGGATGGAGCGCCGGGCGGCGGCGGGCTCGAGCGGATGGCTGGTGGCGCGCTGCTCGACCTCCGCCTTGAGGCGCATCAGGGACTGCGCCAGCGGCAGCATGCGCTCGAAGGCGTTGACGCCGGCAAACTGGCGCCCGACGTGGGCGTTCCTGCCCGGGACGGTGACGCGCAGCGAGATGGCGCCGCGGTTGGCGTGCCAGACGACGCCGCCGGTGGGCTCGGGCGTCAGCATGCCGGCCGCGCCGCGGCCCAGGATGCCGCGTTCGGCAAGGTGCCGCGAGCCGCGCGGTCCGGCCGTCTCCTCGTCGGGCACGAAGACGAGGCCCAGCCGGCCGCCGGCCAGGAGGCCAAGGTCGCGCAGCGCCTTGGCGGCGAAGATCATGGCGGCGAGGCCGCCCTTCATGTCCGAGGAGCCGCGCCCGAACAGGTGCCCGCGCTCGATGCGCGGCTCGAACTGCCGCGGGTCCTGCGCCGGCACCACGTCGTAGTGGCCGCTCCAGTAGAGCGTCCGCCCGCCGGCGCCGGCGGAGCACAGGACGCAATCGCCCTCCACCTCGATGTCGTCGAAGCCGAGGCCGCGCAGGCGCTCGCCCAGCAGCTCGACCGATCGGCGGTAGAGCGTGCTGCTGCCCGGCGGGTTCTCGGTGGGCAGCGCGATCAGCTCCTGGGCCAGGCTCACGATGCCGTCGCGCTCGCCCTCGACGGCGGCGCGCAGCGAGGCGACGGACAGATCCGGGATCGCCATGACAGCGCAGTCTATCGCCGGTGCCGGCCGGCCCTTCGCGCGGATTCCCGCGCCGCTCGGGCCAGCCGGCCGGCCCTTCGCGCGGACTCCCGCGCCGCTCAGGCTAGATGATGAGGCACGCGCAGCGCGCCTTGCCCGAGCTGCAGGTGCCCTGGGCGAGGCAGCGGAGGCCCGAGCCGCAGGTGAAGAACTCGGCCTGCCCCGCGCAGGCGCTGTCGCTGCAAGCCCCGCAGAGGGTGCCCGCCTCCGTCGACGCGCCGAGGAGCGATGGGGCACCGCCGGCCGGACAGGCCGGAGTCGAGGTGGCCGGCGCCAGCATCGGCGGCGCCAGGGCCGCGGCGGCGGCCGGTGGGGCTGCCGGCGCGAGCGGAGCGGCGGAGGCGGCGAGGGCCAGAGACGGGACGAGCACGAGGGCGGCCAGGACGAGCAGCGCTTGCATTCTTGAAGTCATCTTCTCCTCCTCATACAAGACAAGGTGCCGGGCGAGGGGAACCGGAGACGCTCCGCCCGCCTGTTGGCAGCGAGCTTATTCGACATTATCCTATGCGTCGAAATAAACAACTTGCGATCGTCGCCATCGACGGCGCATGCCGGCCTGAAACTCGTGTAGTGTCTCCGCCTGTGCCGGCCGCCGGCCTGCCCGGCCGGCCGGGGTCACTCGCGCTCACCTCCTCCAGGAGGACGATCTGCCTTTCTTCAAGTCCCTCGGCGAAAAGCTCCTCGGCAAGCCCCTGACCTCCGCGCAGGCGGAGGAGGAGCGGATCGGCGTCCTCGCCGGCATCCCGACTCTCGGCCTCGAGGGCCTCTCCTCGTCGGCCTATGGGCCGGAGGCCGCGATGACCCTGCTGCTGCCGGCCGGCGCCGCCGGCCTCGTCTACCTCGGGCCGATCACCCTCCTGCTGCTGGTCCTCCTGCTGCTCCTCTACCTCTCCTACCGTCAGACCATCGCCGCCTATCCCACCGGCGGCGGCTCCTACACCGTCGCCAAGGAGAACCTCGGCGTCCGCGTCGGCCTTCTCGCCGCGGCGTCGCTGATGATCGATTACGTCCTCAACGTGGCGGTCGGCATCGCCGCGGGCGTCGGCGCCCTGGTGTCGGCGGTGCCGGCGCTCCACCCGCACATCCTGCCGCTCTGCCTGGCGATCCTCGCCGTCATCGTCGTGGTCAACCTGCGCGGCCTGCGCGAGTCGGGCCTCGCCTTCGGCGCCCCCACCTACGTCTTCCTCGCCAGCCTCGGCCTGGTGCTGGCCGCCGGCGTCCTCAGGGCGCTCGCCCACGGCGGCCGGCCCGCTCCGGTCACGCCGCCGCCCCCCCTGGCGCCGGCCACCGGGGCGGTGAGCGCGTGGCTGCTCATGCGCTCCTTCGCCAGCGGCTGCACCGCGATGACCGGCGTGGAGGCGGTCAGCAACGGCGTCAAGTACTTCAGGAAACCCACCGTCGAAAACGCTCAGCGCACCCTGACCGCCATCGTCGGCCTCCTCGGCCTGCTGCTCGCCGGCATCGCCTACCTCGCCCGCGCCTACCACATCGGCGCCATGGACCAGGAGCAGGCCGGCTATCAGAGCGTCCTGTCGCAGCTCGTCGCCGCGGTGGCGGGGCGCGGCGTGATCTATTACCTGACGATTGCTAGCGTCCTCGCGGTGCTCTGCCTCTCCGCCAACACCAGCTTCGCCGGCTTTCCGCGCCTCTGCCGCATCCTCGCCGAGGACGGCTTCCTGCCGCGCTCCTTCTCCACCGTCGGCCGGCGGCTCGTCTACTCGAACGGCATCGCCGTCCTCGGTGCGCTCTCCGCCCTCCTCCTGGTCGTCTTCGGCGGCATCACCGACCGGCTGATCCCGCTGTTCGCGGTCGGCGCCTTCAGCGCCTTCACCCTCTCCCAGGCCGGCATGGTCGTGCACTGGCGGCGGGCGGGCGGCGGCGCCCACGACAAGGCCGCGATGGCGCTCAACGCGCTCGGCGCCGCGGCCACCGCCCTCGCCCTGGCGGTGATCGTGGTGGCCAAGTTCGTCGAGGGCGCCTGGATCGTGGCGCTCCTCGTGCCGCTGTTCCTGATGGTCTTCTCCAGCATCAAGCGCCACTACACGCGGACCATGCGCCACGTCGCCTGTCTGCGCCCGCTCGACCTCTCCGGCCTCGAGCCGCCGCTGGTCGTGGTGCCGGTCGAGACCTGGAGCCTGCTCACCGAGCGCGCGCTCCGCTTCGCGCTGCAGATCTCGCCGGACGTCCTGGCGGTGCACGTCGGGGTGAACGAGGAGCGGCAGCAGGCGCTGCGCGAGCTCTGGCCGCAGGAGGTCGCCGCGCCCGCCGAGCGCGCCGGCCGCCCGGCGCCGCGGCTGGTGATCCTGCACTCACCCTACCGCCGCCTCTTCGTGCCGTTGATCGATTACGTCCGGACGCTCGAGCGCGAGCATCCCACCCGCGAGGTCGCGGTCATCGTCCCCGAGCTGGTGCAGAAGCGCTGGTACGAGGCGTTCCTGCACGGCCACCGCGCCGAGGTGCTCAAGGCCCGCCTGCTGCTCGACGGCGCGCGCGCCGTCACCATCAACGTCCCCTGGCAGCTGAGATAGAGCGCTCGGGGCGTGATGCGGGATGGAGCGGAGCCGGTGCCGCCGGCGCCGTGAGCGGCGTGGCCGGCGGGGGCTCAGGTCAGGCGGCAGGGCGCGCAGGTCGGGCACCCGCTGTCACCCTGGCAGCTTTCGGTGACCTTGATCGCGACGCCGCCGGCCACGTGGGCCTGAAGGTGGTGAGGATCGAGCCGGACGAGGGTGTCGCGGCTCAGGGTCATCTTACGGGACTTCTTGCTCTTGTTCATCGTGACCTCCTGCGGTCCCTGCGGTCGGTGGACCAGGGTCGAAGCGGAAGGGATCACGGCCAGGACGATCTGGCCGCTCCTGATTGGGATGTGCCGGACCAAGCTGTCCCTGGGACATCCCGGTCCTCCTCGCCTGCCGCGAGTGCCTGGTACCAGCGGGTGACCCCCAATCCTTGGGACCGGTGGGAGCGGCGCCGGATTTGACTTGCCCGGTGCCGCCATCTAAGATTTCGCAAACCAGCTTCAGTGCGGCCTCGGTCCTCGTTCGCCGACTCTCCTGGGGGACGTCCGATGAGACAGGTGTCCTGCTTGGCGTTGCTCCTGCTCCTGGTCGCGGCCGGCGGCTGCTGCTCGCTCGGCGGCCCGTGCCAGCTCCCGCTCAGCCAGCCGCAGGCCGGCCAGCCCTGCCCGCAGCCGGAGGTGATGCAGACCAGGTACCCCTTCGAGAACCTGGTCTTCGAGGGCGGCGGGGTGCGGGGGGTCGCCTACGGCGGAGCGCTGGACGTGCTCGACCGGACGGGCATCCTGTCCCAGGTCAAGGCGGTGGCGGGGACCTCCGCGGGCGCGATCACCGCGGCGCTGGTGGCGCTGGGGTACACGCCGGCCGAGATCAAGGACCTCTTCCTCTACGTGGACTTCAACAAGTTCAAGGACGGCGGCTGCGGCGGCCTGGTGCGCCTGTTCCGCCGCTACGGCTGGTACTGCGGCGACTACTTCCTCAACCTCATGGAATGCCTGGTGGAGCACAAGACCGGCAGCCGGCACACCACCTTCGCCGAGCTGGAGCGGATGAAGGGCCGCGGCTTCCGCGAGCTGCGCGTGTTTGCGACCGACCTCAACTCGACCAGGATCATCGAGTACTCCGCCCACTGCAGCCCCACCATGGAGGTCGCCACCGCCGTCCGCATGTCGATGTCGATCCCGCTCTTCTTCGCCTCGATCCGGCAGGGCGGCGACGTGCACGTGGACGGCGGCGTATTGCTCAATTATCCGATCGACACCTTCGACGCCGGCGACAATCAGAACTACCACCTCACGCTCGGGATGGTCCTGGTCGATACCCAGCCCCAGCCGCCGCCCGGCCCGATCAACGACCTGACGCAGGACCTGTCGCGGCTGTTCGACGCGATCCTCGCCGCGGAATCGGTCGAGCTGGAGGCCGATCCCTTCGAGAGGCACCGCACGATCCAGATCGACGACCTCGGCATCGCCGTCACCAACTTCAGCCTGAGCATGGAGCAGAAGCTCGGCCTGATCGCCAAGGGGGCCGACGCCACCTGCCGCTACCTGGCCCGGTGGCCGGCGAAACGGGCCGAGGCCGCGGCCCTGGCGCCCGGGGTGATGCGCCGGCGGTTCCAGCACCTGAGCAGCGGCCAATGCTCCACCGGCAGCAACTGACCGCGGCCCGTCCAGGGCGCCCCGGCGTTCGACGGCCGCCCCTGGCTAGTGTCCCGCACGGCCAGTTCGTATGGTATTCGCTTGCCCTCCGGCTCCCTGGCGGCGTTGCGCCTCCTCACCGTAGTCCCTGCTACGCTTGCGTCGGCGCGCCTG
>JASLEW010000161.1 GCA_030150965.1 Thermoanaerobaculia bacterium
GGCGGGCCTGGAGGCGGAGGCGCTGCGCCGGGCGCGCCGCGATCCGCTGCAGGTCCGGCGCATAGGGCGGCAGGCTGAGCGAGACGACGAAGTCGCCGGCGGGGATCTTGAGCGTTCCCCCGGCGGCGCCGAGCCGGGCGCGCAGGAGGGGCTGGCGGAAGCTGGCGCTCTGCGGCGGGTAGAGGGAGACGGTCCACTGGCCGCCGGGCGCGGGCGGGGCCGCGGCACCGCGGGGCGGCGGGGCGGCGGGGCTGATCGCGAGCGATGCCTTGCGCGGCACCACCAGCCGGAGAACGCCGCCGGCGAGGCGCGGCAGGCCGGCGGGCGCCACCGAGACCGGGCCGTGGTCCTCGCCCTCGGCCTCGACCGCGCCGAGCTCCGCCGGCAGCGGGACCTCCTCGCCGGGCGCCCGGCGGCGGCAGTCGCGGCGTGCGGCGAGCTGGAAGCAGACGGTGAGCGGCGCGAGGATCGCCTGGCCGCGGTCGTCGACGAGCTGTAGGCGCGCCGCGGCCGGCGCCGCGGTCTGCGCTGCGGCCGGGGACAGGGCCGGGACCACGGCCTGCGCCACGGCCGCGGCGGGCAGCACGCCGGCGAGGAGGAGCAGGCCGGTGGGCAGGAACAGGCGGCGCGCCGGCCGGCGGTGCAAGGCGCGGCGCCCCGTCAAGTCCTCGCCTTGAGGGCGACGACGGCGACCTGCCAGGTGCCGGCGCCGGCGGGGCTGGCCGCCGAGGGTGGAGCGCTCGGACAGAAGGCCATCGCCGCGGCGCCCGCCGCCGGGGAGGCCGCGGCGGCGCCGCCGTGGGCGCCGGGGAAGGTGCACGGCAGGTCGTAGCAGATCGAGCAGTCCGGGATGTCGCATTCCTTGTTGAGGAGCGAGTAGACGCAGGTGCAGCAGTCCTGGGTGGGCATGAACTTGCTGCCGCAGGCGTGCGCGGGAGCCGGAGCCGCCGCGGGGGCAAGAACGGCGGCCATGGCGGCGGCGAGGGTCAGGCGGCCGGGAAGGAGTCGGGGCATCGGAGCACCTCCGAAGATCCTGAGCGTCGTAGGACTTCACCAAAGCATACGGCAAGGCTGGTAGGTTTTTCATACCGGGGGGCGTTTCTGCGGTGAGGGCATTCTTCTCACCGGCTCAGAACCGCCCCCCAAGAGTTCCTCCCGCAGCGCACGCCTGCCACCATCTCCCGCCTCCTCAAGCGACTCCGCAACTCAAGGCGTCGTCAAGGAGGCCGGCCATAGCGGCCTCTTGAAAAACGATAGACACGTTCGCATTTTGCATTTTTTCTGTTGGACCTCTGAGAAAATAGGGTTATAAGAGTGAATAGAGCCCGAGGAAATATCGCCGGTATCCTAAGGCTCCCGGCGTTCTCGGCCAGCAGAGCCGGAGCTTGAGTGACCAGCGAAATTCAACGGCCGCCACCAGCGGAGATTGTTTTGGGATTGCCAGGCGCCGCCGCGCCACTGGTGCGTTCGGAAGACCACCTCAAGATCAACGAGGTCGCCTTCGAGCAAGGAATGAGGTCGCTGGATCATCAGCGAGCAACGCTGGAGAGCATTCGCACACGGGCGGTCGCGATTGCAACTGTCAGCGGGGCTGTAGCCGCTTTCCTGGGCCACGAGGTTTTGACCCGGTTGCCGGCAATGAACCAGGGTTTGTCAATACATCAACACGCATCGGTGTGGTTGGCGCTTTCTTCTTTGGGTCTGTCGGTGATCTGTGTTATCCAAATGATCCGCCCTCGCGCCGGCTGGGTCTTCCACTTTACGTCGTCAAAAATCATTGATCAATTTGCATATGGGAAGCACGCGACAGACCTCTCTCGCACCTACGAGGTGCTGGCACGATTTGCGGAAACGCATCACGACAACAACGAAGCCAAGCTGAGAGCCACCTTTTGCTGGCTGCGGATCGCCCTGGCCGCTCTTGTTGGACAAGTCGTTGCCTGGCTTATAACGATGAATTAGCGGAGAATACAATGACGACTGGCCTAGCGACAGACGATGCAAAGGAAAAGGATCGCCCCACCCCAACAGCCCCGCTTCCCAAGCCCGAAGGCCCGCAGTTGCCAAGGCCCAAAGATCCGTATCGCGACCCCGGACGCCCTACGGTGGTTGAGCGAGACAAGCACTGGCCGGTTGCCAATCTGACGTCCCCGTATCAGGACCCGGGAGCTGTCAGTGAATAGGAGTAACACCGGCCACGCGGGACTTTAACAGCTTCATTGCCGCTGTGCGCTACTGCTCTGGGCCACGAAGCGACTGGCCGAGACCGAGCCGCTCTTCGGCCCTCACGGTTGAAAGGCCCGGCGCCGTTTACGGCCTGCGGCCCGCGGTCAGACGTCCTCCGGCAGGCCGAGCGGCGGCTCGTCCTCCGCACGGCCGAGGAGGAGCCGGTCGGCCAGGGTGACGAGCGGCAGCGGGTAGGCTCCTCGCCACGGCGGGGCGGCGAGGAGCGCGAGCGATTCCTGATCGGTGAGCGGCGCGGCTGCCGGCGGCGGCGGGCCGGCCGCGGGCGGCGGAGGCAGCGGCGGCGAGAGGACGGGCAGGAGGCGCACCTGGCGCTGCGGCGGCGGCTCAGGCACGGAGGCCGGCGGCGTGGTCGGCGGCGGCGGCAGCGCAGGCACGGAGCCCCGCTGCGCGCTCACCCGGGAAAGCGGCGCAGGCGGTGCCCGCGCC
>JASLEW010000169.1 GCA_030150965.1 Thermoanaerobaculia bacterium
CGGCGAGATCCGGCGCCTGGAGGTGGCCGGCGACGACGGCCGTCCGCTGTCGCTGATCACCGGCGACGAGAACCTGATCGACACCTCCCTCGTCGTGCAGTACCGCGTCAGCTCCCCCGACGCCTACCTCTTCCACGCCGAGGACCCCGCGGAGATCCTGACCCGCGCCGTGCAGGCGGCCCTGGTCGACGAGGTGGCGCAACGCACCGTCGAGGATGTGCTCACCTCCGGCAAGGCGGCGGTGCAGAACGAGGTGCGGCGGCAGGCCCAGGCGACCCTGCAGCGCTACGGCGCCGGCCTGAGCCTCGTCTCGGTGACCTTCCAGGCGGTCACTCCGCCGCCCGAGGCGGCGCCGGCATTCCTCGCCGTGAGCGATGCCAGGGCGCAGGCGGCGCGCGCCGTCAACGAGGCGCAGAGCAAACGTGACAGCTCCCTCAACCTCGAGCAGGGGCGCGCCGAGCGCCTCCTCGACGAGGCGCGGACCTGGGCCGACCAGCGGGTGCAGAAGGCGCGAGGCACCGCCAGCCGCTTCGAGCAGGTGCTCGCCCAGGCCCGGCGCGCCCCCGAGCAGACCCGCACCGACTTCTATCTCGCCATGGTGCGCAAGGTGCTGCCGCGGGCCCGCATCATCGTCCTCGCCCCGGGCGAGGTGCCGCGCATCGACGTCTATCTCAAGGCGGCGCCGCGCGCCGCGACGGACACCACCGGCCTGCCGCCCGAGCTGACGCAGCCCGGCGGTCCGGGGGGAAACCAATGATGCGCACGCGGACGTGACGGAGCCCGGCGTGGACCTACGGGCGGGGCCGCCGCGTAGCTTACTGCCGTGAAGTGGCTGTTGACGCGGCGGAGGCAGACCAGGATATCGATGAAGACCGCCACCCAGGTGCCACCGTCGCGCTTCCGCTCCACCCCTCCCCGCGGCCTTCCCCGCCCACTGCCTCTCCCCACCGAGCCGCAACCCCCAACCGAGGCGCTCGCCGCCCTCAGCGCCTCGGCGCGCGCCCGCCGACTGACGGTCCTCTGCGGCGCCGGGTGGTGACAGCAGCACTCGGAGACATTGCGCTTGCCAAGGTTATGAGCCGCGTCGCGCGGAAGGCCGGGGCGCTATCGCCAGATGGGAACCCGGAGTTTGCGACCGTGCTGCGCGTGGCTGCGGCACTTGGCCTCAAGCTGCACGCGATGCGCGCGAATTGACGTCGCCGGACGTTGAGCGTTCCATCCTCGCGGGCGGTGAGGACATCGGGGCCGCGGAGGCGCAGCCTGTGGACGATCGATGCAAGAGGCTGCGCAGCAGGGGCTTGCGCTCAATGCCGTGCCGCTGGCGAGCCGCCGCGGCCCGCCAGCCGGCGGCGGGCCGCTCCGTGGCCCGTAAGTCGTGCTGCCGGGCGCGCCGGCCATCAGGGACGCCTTCCTTCACACCGACGACGGGCGCGTGTAGCTCCTGGTCGACGACGGCGCCAAGCTCATGGCTGTCCTCACGCATAGCGAGCTGGAATCTCTCGACCCGATTGTGGAGGAAGTCTCGGACGCCTACCGGCTGCTCGGCCGCGGCATCCTGTGGGCGCGGCAGAGTTGGTGACCTGCCCTCGTTACTTGCCGCCTTGGGGTGCCGCCGACGCTGGTGAACCGGGCCGATCGTGCTCTTTAAGCCCTTAGACTCTCAGACGGAAATCGTCAATGGTGTAGAATGCGCCAATGAGATCGTGAACGCGCATCTGCCGCTCCAGAACAAATGCGAAACATAACGACACAGGGGCAAGTCGCTGTCGAGTCCCAGCGCCCATCGGCGCGGCGGTCGGCCGAAGGTGGAAGCTCTCGCCTCATTGCCGCGACAGGGTAATGACGCGCCTCGAAATCCGGAAGACAAGCAATGGTCGACTTCAAGAAGCTTCGCGAGGCGAAGGCGAAACCCAAGCCGCTTCACCCCCGTGACATCTTCAACGCGCTGCCGAAGCCGCCTGGCATCAACGATCTCTACGCCAGTCAGGCGGAGGTGCTCGACGGCTGGTTCGGGCGGCGGACGGAAAAGGATCTCGTCGTCAAGCTGCATACGGGAGGAGGCAAGACGCTCGTTGGCCTCCTCGTAGCGCAGTCGGTGATGAACGAGTCGAGTGAGCCGGTCATCTATCTCGCGCCAACGAAACAGCTCGTCAGCCAGGTGTTGGCGAAGAGCCAGCAATACGGAATCGCCGCGCTTTCCTACGTGCCTGGGCAAGCTCTGCCGCCTGAGTTCTACGACGGCAAGGCCGTGCTCGTTGGAGCCTATGAGGCGCTGTTTAACGGCCGTAGCAAGTTCGGCGTTCGAGCTTCGGGCCAAGAGACTGTCAAGGCCGGCGCAATCATCCTCGATGACGCGCACGTCGCGCTGGCGTCCGTTCGAGAGGCGTTCACTCTCAACGTCTCGGCCAATCAGCACAAAGAGGTTTATGCCGAGTTGGCGAGCCGATTTCGGACGGCGTTCAAGGACGTCGGCCGCGGAGGCGCCTTCGCCGACGTCATCCGCGGAAAGAACTTCGGCGTCATGGAGGCGCCGAGCTGGGCCTGGCACCGAAAGGTAGGCGAGCTGCAAGAATATCTTACCGGCATCGTGGACGAGATCAATCCCTACGTGTGGCCCTTCCTGCGCGACACGCTAGGTGTCTGCCATTGCCTGTTCAGCCGCTCGGGCGTGTCGATCACGCCGCTTTTCCCCCCAGTCGATCTTGTTCCGACGTTCGAGGATTGCCCGCGCCGCATTTACATGTCCGCGACGATCGCCGACGACAGCGAGATCGTGCGAACCTTCGACGCAGCGGCTGACGCGGTGGATAAGCCGATCACGTCAGCCTCCCTGGCGGGTGTTGGCGAACGCATGATCCTGGTGCCCGGGCTGATGAAGCTCGGCGGCGCGCCGATCCAGCCGATGGCGAAGAAGATCGTGACGAAGATCGCCGAGAAGCGCGGCGTCGCGATCCTGACGCCGTCGGGCAAGGCCGCGGAGGCGTGGACCGATGTGGCGGAGTATCCGGCGACGTCGCAGGCGGTCGCCGACAGGATCGCCGCCATGCAGGCCGGCACGAATTTGAGGCCGGTGGTGCTGGCGAACCGCTATGACGGCATCGACCTCGCTGGGGACGCGTGCCGCCTGCTCATCTTGGACGACCTTCCGCAGGGTACGTCCAACTACGACCTGTTCAGGATGAACGTGGTGGCGGACTCGGCCGTGAACTCGCTGCTCGCCCAGCGGATCGAGCAGGGCATTGGCCGCGGCACGCGCGGCGGCGCCGACTTCTGCGTGGTCGTGCTCATGGGTACGAAGCTCGTCGGCTGGATAGGTCGGAGGAAGAACCTGGATTTCTTGACCGCCAGCACGCGCGTCCAGCTTCGCATGGGCCGGGAAGTGAGCGAGGCGGTCGGCACCGCTCAAGAGTTCAGTCAGACGATCTTCAAATGCCTCAACCGCGATCCCGACTGGGTTGCGTACCATGCGTCGGAGCTCGCCGAGGCGGCCCATGCGGCGCCGATTGACGAACTGGCTTTAAAGGTCGTGTCCGCCGAGCGAAAGGCATTCAGACTGCAACGGCTCGGACAGCACGAGAAGGCGCTCGCCACGATCGAGAAGCTGATCGGGGATGAGGCCTTGAAGGATGACGCGCAAAGGCGGGCGTGGTTGGCCGCCTCGGCCGCGCGGATCGCCTTCCAGACGGAGGACGACGCCAAGGGCCAGAAACTTCAGACGTACGCCTATTCCGTCAACAACAACCACACGCCTCCGCGGGTGCGCCCCGTCTACGTCCCCCGGTCCGCGCCGGGCAAACAGGCGTCCGCCATCGTGGCGCGGATGATGGAGTATGACCGGCGCGCCGCCCTTATCGCGGATTTCGATGTGGCTGTAGCCGACCTGGTTCCAGAGGCTTCTGCGGGGCAGTACGAGGCGGCGCTGTCCGACCTGGGCGCCTACCTGGGCTTCCACGCCGAACGGCCGGAGAAGGTTCATGGTGTGGGGCCCGACGTGCTCTGGCGCACGGACGCCAGCTTCGATTTCGTGATCGAGGCGAAGAGCGAGAAGGAGGAGGACAATCCACTCTACAAAAAGGATCACGCCCAACTCCTCGAAGCCGAGCACTGGTTCAAGCAGGCCTACCCTGGACGGGATGCGGTGCGCGTGTCGGCGCTGCCGGAGGCCGTCGCGGACGAGAAGGCGACGCCGGCTGGAAGCGTCGCCTTCCGCCTGGACGAAATCACCAAGGTGGTCTCGGCGCTACGGGAGGTGTTGGTGGAGTTGACCGGAGCCGCAGGTGCCGAGGACGCCTTGCGGGAACACTGCGAGGTGGCCTTGACGAAGGCTAAGCTCAAGCCCCCGGCGCTGAAGGATCAGTTCATGAAGCCCTTCGGCAAGGCAAAGGCGACGTAAAAGTGCGTCACGGGTCCTACTTTACTTACTTGGTGGATGGACTCTTCGCGGTCGAGGCCTGCCCGGGCAGCAGCCGGACCAAGAGGAGCTTGACATTCGCGGCGCTGGAGCCGGGCAGCTCCTCGTGACCTCGGCGTCCCACTCCTCGGGCTTCACAGGCGCAATCTCGGGCGGGGCTTCGCGGCAGCCGTAGGCGCGAGGCAGCAGCCTGACGATGAGGTCCGGCCGAACGGGCTCTTTTGCCCATGCCTCCCATGGCTGCGAGGGGTTTGCCGGCGACCCTGCGCTGCTCCACCACCTGCGCACCGGCTGGCTGGGGGCCGGCACTGTCAAGCTGCCGCACGACGAACGCACAGCACCAGGGCTGGGCCTGGTCGGGGTGGGGCGGGTCTTCCTCGTTGCGCACGATGAACACCATGCGCCGCCGGTGGCGCCTCTCCTCAAGGCGTCGAAGGCGCGCCGCCAGGTTACCTACCATCCCCCCTTGCCCCTGCAGCCCGCTCCAGCTTGCCGACGCGCTCTTCCAGATCCTGAGCGACCAGCAGGCGGCCAACGGGCCGAGCTGGGCCGAGCATGGCCGAGCATGGCCCGCGAGATCGGTGCCGTCCCGCAGGCGAGGGATGGCCGATCCGACAGCGCCCAACCCCGCTACACCCGGTACAATGAGCGCAGAAGGATGCAACCGTGGCGCAGAAGCCTCTCACCATCGACGAGCTTTACGAGCAGCAGGTCCGCGCAAGGCCGCTGCCGGAGCGCCTGCGGCTGGCGCAGCGCATTCTCGCCGAAGCCGCGGACGCCGCCCAGGAGAGCGATGAGCGCCGGCGCAGTCTGCTCGAATTGGAAGGTCTGGGCGCCGAGCTCTGGGGGGCGGTGGACGCGCAAGCCTACGTCGAGCGCCTGCGGCAGGAGTGGGATGGCGGCCGTTGAACCTTGAGGCCTTCTCGCGAGTCGGCAAGCTCGGTCTCGATACTGCGCCGCTGTTCTACCTGGTCGAGCGGCCTGCGACCTACGGCCCTCTCGTTCGCGCGCTCGTCGAGCGCGCTGAGCGCGGCGGCCTTGAGCTCATCTCCTCGACGCTGACCCTCACGGAGGTGCTGAGCGTGCCGCTCGAACGAGGCGACGAGACGATCGTCGGCGCGTATCGCTCCATCCTTCTGCGAAGCCCCTACTTGCAACTGAGGGCCATCGACATCGAAGTGGCCGAGCGGGCGGCTCGTCTTCGGGCGCTCCATCTTTGGAAGACTCCCGATGCGCTGCAGGTCGCCGTTGCGTGTCAGGCCGGCTGTGACGCGTTCCTGACCAACGACTGCGCCTTGCCTCGGGTCACGGAGGTCGACGTCCTGGTGCCGGCGGACCTGGTTTGAGCGCGCCTGGGTGAAGGCCAACGAAGCAGAAAGGAGAATCGGAACAAGAACACGTGGATCGGCATCGGCAACATGGGCGCCAAGCCCGCCATCAAGGCCTCGAAGGACGTCACCTTCGCCACTTTCTCGCTCGCCATCAACGGCAGGCGCGGCGGCCGCGAGTAAGCCGCCTGGTTCAAGATCGTCGCCTTCGGCACCCTGGCCGAGACGCTCAGGGATCTCGACAAGGGGACCGAGGTGGCCATCCAGGGCTCGCTGCACCGCGTCACCTACACCGACAGGAACAACGTCGAGCGCCGCGACGTCGAGGTGCACGCCGTGGCGATCAAGTTCCTGCGCCGCACGAAGCGATGGCGTCGAGGCCGACGCTCCCGTCGAGCCCGAGGACCAGGCGCCCGAGTTTCCTGGCACTCCGGACACGTCAACCACCTGGTGGAGGAGGCGCGTCGCGTCCTCGGGCGGGATGGCGAACACCTTCAGGATGCGGCACAGGGCCGGCCGCTGCTCCTGGATGAGGAGACGGGCGACGTCGATGCGGCGCTCCTTGCGGCCGAGGCGGTGGTCCGGCCGGGGGTGCGACGGCGGGGAGAGAGCGAGGAGCTGGAAGCGATGACCCTCCCGGGCCGGGCGTGGTCCAGGTGCCCAGGGACAGGCACAGGTCGGGCGGGTTGGCGGCCACGGCCCGCCGGTGGGCCGCGTCGAAGCCCTGAGGAGCTGTCGCTGGCGGTCCCGCAATGGCCGCGGGAGCAAGGAGGGCCGCGAGCGTCGCGGACAGAAGGAGCGCCTGACCCAACGGCGCCACGAGATGTGCTTTCAGGGAACTATTGTCCTGGGTCTTTTCTCATTCGCGGTAACTTCGATTCTACCACGTCCTCGCCGGAAACTCACGCCGCGTGATTCACCCCCGAGGCACCATCGCACTTCCAATCGTCCCGCCCGCAACGATCTGCGCCCGGCAGGCCTGCTCGGTGCGGCGGCGGTGTCGTGGGCAAGCATTGCAACCCTCGCGTTTATGTTAGTCTTGGGATATACTAATTGTGTACACGCGGCGAGAACCCCGCCGCGACGGCGCCCAGCGTCGGCACCTTGGACGGCGGCGACGGCCGCCGCCGTTCGCGACCCAGCTGTGCGTCAGTCCGCGACCGCAAACGGCGCGCGGCTTGTCCATGCTGCGGGCACTCCAGACCAGTGGATCCGGCCTGGAGCCTTGACGAAAGGAGATCGTATGAAAGAGGCCAGAGTCCCCATCTTCCTAGCGTTGGTCCTGCTGCTGGGCCTGCCCCTCGCCGCCGCCGCCGATTGCGCTTCCGGATTCCTGGAGCCGGGAAGCTCGCTCTGTGTCAACACGGATTCGTTCGTCTCCTCAGCGTCGGCTTCCGGAAGTTCGGACGTCGTGGTGAAGTGGACAGTCACCCTGTTCATCAACGGCAGCCCGCCGGATCTCCTCTTCTCCCAGAAGAGCACCAGCCTCTTCCAGGACTTCAGCTCCGGCAGCGGCCAATACCAAGCCTGTGCCGAGCGCACTACCAATCATACGACGGGTGCAAACGTCATGATCTGCATCACGGGAAGCTGAGAGCCCTCGGAGTGAATGCCCATTCCGGAGGAGCGGCGCTCCCGGGTCGCTTCTCCGGCCGGTGTTGGGATGCTGCCCCTTTACAGCGCCCCGAAAGGAGTAGCATGGCAACAGATCGGGCGGAATCCAACCCAGATCCTGCCCACCACCCCCCGGTTATCCGCGGTTTGAGAAGAGCCGACCACGCTGATGCCCTGGCTGGAGGCGCGCATCTGCCACCGCCTGGGCGACCTGCCCGCTGCCGAGCGGGGGCTGGCCGCGGCCTGGCGCGAGATGGCAGGCATGGCGACTCGCAGCACCTCGATGCTCCTGCGGCAGCTTGCCGGCTGCGGCTACCCGCCCGCCACAAAGCGCAAGGTCGGGTCGTTCTTTGCGCGGCGCAGGTAGCTGACGAAGCGCCGGATCATCTCGACGCTCGCGGCCTCCTGCTCGGCGGCGCGGCGGAACAGCTCGCACGCCATCTGCGCCTCGCGGTGCACGCCCTGGGCGCGGAAGATGGGCGCCGACTCGCGGGCCAGTGACCGGACTTGGGCGGTGTCGCCGGCGGCGGCGTGGACCTCGGCGAGCTGCAGCGTCGCGAGCGCCGCGTCGTAGGCGATGCCGCGCGCGGCAAACTCGTCCCGGACTTCACGCAGTGCCGCCAGGGCCTCCTCCAGCCGCCCCCGGCCGGCGGCGACCTGACCCTCGATCCAGCGCACGCGCAGCAGATCGATCGAGTTCCCCAGCTGGCGCGCCAAGCCCCGGACCTCGGCCGCCATCGCCTCGGCCTCCTCATGCCGGCCGAGGTAACACAGATTGAGCATCAGGTTGGCTCGCACCAGGAGCCGCTGCCGCGAGGGCGCCCCGCGGCTGGCCTCTCGGCTGGCGGCCGCGAGCAGCTCGATCGCCGCCGCGTAGTCGCCCGTTTCCTCCATGGTCTTGGCCTTGCTGACCAGAAGCGCCGGGGTCTCGGACCAGCGGTCGATGGCAAGAGCACGGTCGAGGAGCGCGAGCGTCTCGCCGAGGCGCCGTTGATCCCGCCGCAGCGAGGCTTCGAGGTGCAGGAAGCGGGCCTCGTTGAGCAGCCCGGGGTCCGCCGCGGCGCCGGCCGACCACAGCCCCGCGGCCTGCCGGTGGAGGGCCTCCGCCGCCGGCAGGTCGCCGTGGACCCGCACCGCGTTCATCAGGTGGCCCAGGGTGTAGCCGTGGAGTCGCGAGCGCCAGCCGGCGCTCCCCTCCGTCCGCGGCGCGGCCAGCACGGCGAGATCGGCCAGCGACCGGGCGCGGTCGGCGCTGTCGGCCGCGGCGCCGAGGCTCTCGGCGCACAGCAGCTCGCAGAACCCGGCGCCCAGGACCTCGGCCGCGTCGAGCACCAGCGCCCGCCGCTCCGCCTCCGAGCGCTCCGCGAGGCCCGCCCACAGCTCGGCCGCGTGGCGGCGGGAGCGTGCGAGGCTGCTGCCGGCCGCCGCATCGTCGGCAAGCGCTTTCCCCAGAAGCTCGATCGCCTCCTGCCGGACGTCCGGTACCACCGGCCGGCCGGCCGGCGACTCGCCGTGCACCGTGCCGCAGCGCAGCGAGCTGAGCAGCGCGGCCAGCTCGTAGAGCTTCGGCAGCGGCACCGCGAGGGCGGCGGCGATGGCCTTGACCGTCTTCAGGTTGGGCGTGGTCCCGCCGGTCTCCAGGTCGCAGATGCACGTCCGGCTGACCCCGGAGGCCACCGCGAGCGCCTCCTGGCTGAAGCCGCGGAGGCGGCGCACGGTGGCCACCGCAGCGCCCAGGTCGTAGGGGTTTTGGCTGTCGCCCATGGGATAGTCTCCTGCCCAGTGCGGTGAACCCGTTTCGAGAACACCAGGCTGGCTGCACGCTTTCCTCGATTCCGGCGATCCGCCCCGGTCATCTCCAGAGGGCGCCCGTCGGGCCGTCCCCGGCCACGACGCCGGCCGCCTGCGGGAAAGGAGTCTTTCATGCGCCGTCCAGTCCTTCGCCTGATGGCCGCCGCGGCCATCGCGGTCGTCTTCGCGGCGACGATTCTGGTCCAGCCCGCCTCTGCGTCCTCGGTCCTGGTGCGAGCCGATGCACGGCCCTGGACACCCCTGGAGCCGCTCTGGAACGCCCTGCGCCTGGTCTGGCTCGGCCCGGCTGCCGGCTCCGGGCAGCACGGCACCCCGACCCCGAAGGCCGCTCCGGCCGCCAGCCCCGCGCCGGCGCCAGGCGGTCCTTCCGGCTGCGGCGCCACGGTCCCCGGCGCCGATTCCGGGCCGTCCCTCGACCCGAACGGCGGCTAGCGTCTCGGCCAGGCCGGACGGCGGCACCACCGCGTCCGGTCGTGCCGCGGCCAGGCCGCAGGGGCGGAGAGGTCCGCGTCATGAGCTCGCGTCGAAGCGCAGCTCGGGATGCTTCCGCGCCCGGCACAGGTAGGTGACGAGACGCTCTACGAGCTGACTGGTGAGTGCCTCCTGCTCGGCGGCCTGCTGAAACAGCCGCAGGGCCATCTGCGCCTCCCGATGCACGCCCTGGGCGGCGAATATCGGCGCCGATTCGCGGGCGAGGCGCCGCACGTCGGCCGTCCTCCCGAGCCGGTTATAGGCACCCGCAAGCTCGAGCGTTGCCAGGGCCGCGTCGTAGGCGATCCCGCGGGCGAGGAACTCGCCGCGCACCCGGCCGTAGATCGCGGCGGCCTCGTCGAGGCGCTCCAAGCCGGAGGCGATCCGCCCATCGAGCCAGAGGACGCGGACCCGGTCGAGGTCGTTGCCGAGAGCGCGTGCGAGCCCCTTCACCTCATCGACCAGCAACGCCGCGTCGGTGTGGCGGCCGAGATGGCAGAGGAGGATCAGCAGGTTGACGCGCACGCTGAGCTGAAGCCTCGGCTCGCTCTGACCGGCGGCGCCTTCGAGCCGCGCGCCCGCCTCCTGCAACAGGCCAAGGGCGGCCTCGTACCCGCCCGTCTCCTCCAACGTCTTGGCCTTGCTGATGAGCAGGCAGGGCGTTTCCCCCCAGCGGTCGCCGGCCAGCGCCTGGTCGAGGAAGCGGAAGGTCTCCGGGAGCCGGCGCTGGTCGCGGCAGAGCGATGCCTGGAGGTGGAGCAGACGGGCCTCGTTGAGCAGGCCGGGGTCGTCGGCCGCGCCCTCCTGCCAGGCACGGACCGCGTGCTGCATCTCCGCCGCGGCGGCCGGCAGGTCGCCGCCGACGCGCAAGGCGTTGGCAAGATGCGCGCGGGCGTAGCCGGTGACCCGCGAGCGCCAGCCCGCCGTGCCGGGCAGCCGCTCCGCGGCGACGACCGCGAGGGCCGCGAGCTCTCTGGCGCGCTCCGCGCTGTCGCCGGCGCTGCGCCGGCTCTCCTCGCACAGCAGCTCGCAGAAGCCGGCGTCGTGAAACTCCTTCGAGCTCGCGACCAACCATTGCCGGCTGGCCGGCGAGCAGCGTTCGAGCCGTCTCCAGAGGGCCGGCGCCGCCTGACGGGAGCGCGCGAGCCGCGCGGCGGTGAGCACCCGGTTGAACCGGGCCGCGACGAATTCGGCGACGGCGTGGCTCTCGGCATTGGCGACCCGTTCGATCTCTTGGCGCAGCCCTTCGCCCGCCTCGCGCCGGGCCGCAGCTGGGCCATGCTGGCGAGCGTTCTGTAGAAACCAGAGCGCCTCCTCCCAGACCGCAAAAGGGCAGCCCATCGCCTCCAGCAGGCGTTCCAAGGTTGACGCGCGGGGAGCGTAGCTCAGGCGCTCATAGGCGGAGATCGACCAGCTCGGTATGCCGGTGGCCTGTGCCAGCTCCTTCTGACTGAGGCCACGGAGGGTCCTGAGGATCAGCAGGGCTTCGCCCCACGGCGGCGCGGCGGGCACCGGTGAGAGGGCGTGCGGCGGGTCGTCCTCGCCCGCACGCTCGGCCGGTCGTCCGGCCGGTGCTTCCGTGGACGGCGCCGGTGTGGCAGGCCGGGCTTCGGCCGGCAAAGCCTCGGCCAGGCCCGCCTGGACCAGGCCCTCGAACCATTGCGCCGCCTCGCGGCCCACGCGGCCGAGCCCGGGACCGCTGCCGCGGCCGCTCGGATCGGCCGCCGGCCCCGGCCAGCGGATCGCGAGCCGCGAACGGTGCACGAAGGCCATGGCGGCTTCGAGGTCTGGCGGCGAGAAGCCGAGCGCAGCGAGGAGCGCCTGCTGCGCCGCGGGCGGAACGTCCGCGCCGCGCTCGTAGCTCCCGAGCGACCGGGGCTTGAGGCCGGCGGCGCGCGCCAGCTCATCCGGCTCCCAGCCGCGGACCACGCGGAGCACGAAGATCCCCTCGCCAGCTGCCGGCCCGTCCCGCTGCGGCATGCCGCTCCCCCGTATCGATCGTCTCTGCAAGCTACTGGTGTGCACCGGTCCATCCGCGGGACAACACGCGAGCCGATGGGGCCGGCCGCGCATCGCCGGAAGCGGAAACAAGAGATTCATGGATTGTACGACGGCTGTTTCATGAATTCGACAGATGGCGCTTGGCGGCAAATCGAGGATGCCGCAACCTTCCACGGCATGAGACGGAACGATGTTGCGTCAAGAAGCAAGCCGCCGTCGGGCGTGACCCTCGATCCGTCCGCGCCCTTCGGCCTGGCTTTCCAGAGCTGTTGAGCCGCTGATGCCGATTCCAGAATCCCCGGAGGACGCCCCCATCCCCCACCCCTCGCGGCAGACGCTGGCCCGCGCCTTGAGCGGCACCGCCGAGGCGGACGAGGTCCGCCTGAGCCTCCTGACCCACCTGATCGCCTGCTGCGCCAACTGCCGCCGCGTGGTCGAGGAGCTGGCCGAGCTGGCCCACAAGTACGGCCATTGGGACATCGCCGAGGCGATCACCGAGTGGCGCGAGGCACCCCGCCTCTGGGGCCTCCTTAAGGCGCTGGCGCCGGCCGAGCAGCTCGCCGCGGTCGAGGCCGACGACGACTACTGGACCTGGGGCCTGTGCCGCCTGCTGCAGCTGCGCAGCGCCGAGGCGGGCGCCGCCCGGCCACCGCGGCCCGCAACCGCCGCCCACCTCGCCGCCCTGGCGCTGCGCATCGCCGACAACCTCGGTGAGAGCTACGACCTCACCTGGGTGCGCGGCCTGCGCGCCCTCTGCCTGGCCTGCCTGGGCAACGCCCACCGCCTGCTCGGCGAGTTGCACGCCGCGGCCGACGCCCTGGTCAGCGCGCGGCACCTCCTCGATGCGGGAGTCGGCAACGTCGCCTTCGAGGCCGAGGTGCTGCTGGCGGCCGGCCTGGTGGCCCGCGACCGCCGCCAGCTGGCCGAGGCTCTCGGCCACCTGGCCACCGCGCGCGCGCTCCTCGCGCCGCCGGACGCGGCACTCGCCGACCCTGGCCTCCTCGCGGCGGTCCTGGCCCAGCAGGCGTGGTGCAAGCATCACCTGGGCGAGCCGGCCGCCGCCGCGGCCCTCCTCGCCGAGGCCGCCGCCTTTGCCGGGTGGGCCGCGCCGGCCGCGCCGGCGACCACCGAAGCGGACGCGGCGCTCCGCTGGGAGATCGGCCTGGGCCAGGTCTGGTGCGCCCTGGCGGCCGGCGATCCCGGCACCGCCGGCGCCGCCCTGGAGCGCCTGGAGGACGGCGAGCCTGTCGAGGCGGAGCCCACAGCCGGCGAGCCCGCGTCGAGCGCACCCGAAAGAGCGCCCGCCGCCGAGCCGCTCCCGACTCCCGCCGCGGAAGACGCCGCCCTCGCCGCTCTCCAGCGGGCTCTTCTCCTGCGTCCGCAGGCCCACCTGGCCACGGTGCTGGGGGAACGCGGCCGGGCGCGCGAGATCCTCCGGCGCGCCGTGAGCACCCTGGCCGGCGCCAGCCAGGGCGTCGAGGCAGCCCTGGCCCTTCTCGACCTCGCCGCCCTCCTCGTCGAAGAGCGGGCCGACCTGGAGCTCGCGGCCCTCGCCGTCCACGTCATCCCAGACCTCCTGGCCCCCGCGCCTCACGACCTCCAGGCCGACGACCTCGCGGCCCTGCTCCTCTTCCAACGCGCCTGCCTCGCCCACCATCTCGGCGACACTCCGGCGGTAGCGGCTGCCTTCCGCGACTCCTCTCCGCCAACCGCGCCCGAAGCCGGCACCCACGAATCCTCTTCGCCCCCGGTTCCCGGGGCCGCTGCCCCGCCAGCCGAGCCGCCGCTGACCCCGGAGCGTGTGCACCGCCTTGCCAAGGCCATCGAGCGCCGACGCCGGCCGGCCCTCACCTGGTGGTCGCCCCGGCCGCCGCTGCTCGATCGCGAGCATGAGGAGAGCCATGTCCCGGCGGAAGCTGTCTGACCTGCCGCCCAATGTGCTCTGCTGGCCGAACGACTGGCCACCGGAGTCCCGAGTGTCCTTTGCGCCGCGGCTGCCTCCTGCGCCGGAGGAGTCCTCCACCCCGCCAGCTCCTCTGACGCCTGCCGGCAGTGGCTCGATCCCAGCCGCCACCCCACCGGCGCCAGCTTCCGGCGCCTCGTTCTCCGCCGCCGACCGCCTCGCCGAGGCCCTCGCTGACCACGCCCTGGCCGACCGCCTCCTCGCCCTGCCGCGCGCCCAGCGCCTCGCCGACCCCGAACGCAACCCCGGTACCCGCCGCCTCTCCCTGGCGCGCCTCCTCCTTCTGCGCGCCGAGGCCGCGCTGGAAGACGACCCCGCCGCCTCCGAGGCCGCGGCCGAGCTGGCCGCGGCCATCGCCGCCCACCTCCACCGCGACCCTGCCGGCCAGGTCGCGCGCGCGGGCGCGATGGCCGCCTGGCTCCTCGGCAAGGCCCTCCTGCGCGCGGCGGAGCCGCCTGCCCCCGTCACCGCCGCCGCCGAAGCCTTCGCCAGCATCGCCGCCCACCTACCGTCCGGCGAGCCCTCGCGCGAGCGCGCCCTGGCGGCGGTCGGCCTGGCCCAGCTGCGTTGGCGGCAGGGCCTCCTGCCCGACGCGGGCGCGCAGCTCGCCCAGGCCGCCCACCTCTTCGCCCGCATCGAGGCACCGCAGCAGGTGGCCGCCTGCCAGGTGCAGCATGGCCTGCTGCTCCTCGGCGCCGGAGATCGCTTGCTCGCCCGCCTGGAGCTTGCCAAGGCCCAGCGCCTCCTCGATCCCTGGCTCGCGCCGACCCTCGCCACCCTCACCGCCCTCGGCCTCGCCGCCTGCGAGACGACCGCTGGCAACCTCGCCACCGCCGTCGCGCAGCTCGCCCGGGGGCGCGCTTACTGGCGCTGCGCGCCCGCCCCTCCACCGGCTCTCGCCGTGGAGCTGCCTCCGGACTGGCTCCGCCTCCTCAGCCCCCAGGAGGAGCCCTCACCGCTACCGCCCCCGCAGCCTGCACCTGCCATCCCGCCGTCGTGCCTCGCACCCCTGACCGATCATGTTTTCCTCGGCCTCCTGGCCGCTCCGCCCTGGCGCGACAGCTACCCCGCCGTCCTCGTTGCGCTCGCCGACCGTCTCCTCCTCGGTCGCGCCGAGAAGGAGCCGCCGCTCGGCCTGCCGGAGGCTCTGTGAACGCGAGCCGTGACGGCGCCTGCGGCGTCCCGGCATCGGCTTCACCCCCCGAGTACCGGGTCGCGTGCCGTGCTCTCAACCAGCGGCCGACCGGCGCGCCGGCGCTTCGCATTCGAGCCGCAGGCGAGATCCGAGCGTCTCTGCCAAGCCGCCCTCCGGGGGGATCGTTGCGCCGAAGACGCGCCCCATCTCGCTCCTTCACGAGCGAAGGTCGCAGACATGCCCAGCCATCGCCTTGAGTTGGCGCCGCTCGACCGCCTGCTCGAACTCTGCATCGAATTGGACGGCCGGGAACTGAGAGTGCGAGCTGTAGTCCGGCCTGCCCTGGAGCAGCATCTCAGAGAGGGCGTCAACCAGCGGCAGCCCGGTTTGGGAGTCGATCCAGAGGAACTGCCCTGCCGGGTTGACTTCAAGGAAGACGTATTCGTTACCAGGCGTCACGATGAGGTCGATCGCACCGAAGACCAGGCCCAGGGCCTCCATGAGACGGAAACAGTCCCCCGCGGTGGAGTCCGGAAGAGTTACAGGGGATACGGTGAGGTCACTGGCCTGGCCGCGAGGAGCACGCTGTGCCTCACGCCAATCGATTCGCCCTCTGACGGTCTCTTGGGAATTGATGCGGACAGCAAAGAGGCGCTGGCCGCTTCTCGATGTAATGCTGGTAGATGCCCGGAGTCCGCGCAAGATCTCCAAGGCGGGTTCTAGTCGTATTTCATCGCCCGCACCGGATCGATGGCCGCGGCCCGGGCGGCGGGCGGCGCGCTGACCAAAAGGGCCAGGCTCACGAGCACGAGGGGAACCGCCAGCCAGATGGCGGGGTCATAGACCCGGACGCCGAAGAGCTGGCTCGTCAGGAGCCGGCTCGCCGCCGCGGCAACGCAGGCTCCGGCCGCCAGCCCGGAGAGGCTGAGAAGTAAGCTGCGCCGGAGGACCAGCCGCCGGATGTCGCCGGGGTTCGCGCCGCAAGCCATGCGGACGCCGATCTCGCGCGTCTGCTCGGCGACGAACCGCGTGACGATGCCGAAGAGGCCCAGCATCGCGAGCGCCACGGCTGAAAGGGCGAGGGAGCCGTAAAGCACAGTCGCCTCACGCTCGACGCCGAACGTGGCCGCGACAAGATCCTCGGCGGTGGAGGTGCGAAAGACCGGCAGCCAGGGATCGAGCTGCCGCACCCGTTCACGGACCGATCCAAGGAGGCTGCGGGGGTCGCCAACCGCGCGCACGAGAATCGTCATCTGCGGCGCCAGCAGGTCGCCGATGAAGGATTTTCCGCTCTGGCGGTGGGTGAGAAAGAGCATCGGCTGGCGCCGCTCCCTGGGGCTCGAATAGGTGGAGTCGGCGACCACGCCGACGACGGTAAACGGCGCGTCGGTCTGCGCGAGATGCACCTGCCGGCCGACCGCCTGGCGGCCTGGCCAAAGCTCGCGCGCGGCCGTCTCGTTCACCACGACCACACCGGGACTTGCCGCGCTGTCCTGATCGCTGAAGTCACGGCCCGCGAGGAGTCTCATTCTGAGAGTCTGGAAATATCGGTCCCCAACGAGGACATGCCGCACGGAGGGCTGAGAAGCCTCGGGCGCCGCATCTGCCGGAGCAACTCCGAGGTCCACTTCAACATCGCCTCCCAGCACCGGCAGCGCCGACACCATGCTCGCCTCCACGACTCCGGGGAGGTGCCGCAGGCTCTCCAGCAGCTCGCAGTAGAAGGCGACGGCGCGCGGCCCCGTGTATCTCGCGGCGCCTAGATCGACGGTCGCAGTGAGCACACGGGACGGATCGAATCCGGGCGGAACGGACCACAGGCTGGCGAGAGTTCGGCCGAGCAGACCCGCGGCAACCAGGATGACAAAGGCGATGGCCAGCTCCAGGCCGGTGAGCAGCTCGCTCGCCCGGATGCGCAGGCCTCGCCGCGCGCCCGGAGCCTCGCCCCGCAGGGCGGGGAGGATGGCGATGCGGGCTGTCTGAAGAGCCGGCATGAGCGCGAAGATCAGACAGGCCGCGGACGAGAGCACGAGCACGACGCCCAGCACACGGCCCGAGAGGGGCAGCTGGCGGACCGCGAGGGGCACCGGAAGCTCGATGCGTTCCAGCAGCGCCAGGCCGCCCATGGCGGCGCCGATCCCTGCCGCCGCGGCGAACGCTGCCAGCACCAGCCCTTCGATCAGCAGTTGTCGGACGAGGCGCAGGCGGCTGGCGCCGAGACTCAGCCGGACGGCGATCTCGCGCCGCCGGGAGAGAGCGCGCGCGAGCAGCAGGCCGGCGACGTTCACCGCCGCCGCCACCAGCACCAGGCCGGCGACCGCCATCAGCCGAACAACAAAGCCACGCATCAGCGGCTGCGAGTCCTTCCCGGGTCCGAAGGCCAGGTCGGAGAGGGGTAGAACCTGGACGCCCCGGGTGGCGTTCGTGGCCGGGTACGCTGCCGCCAGGTGCTTGGCCGTGGCATCGAAGGCGGCCGATGCCGTGGCGAGGCTCACCCCGGGGCGCAGGCGGCCGACGACACGGAGCCACTCGTGAGACCGATCCTGCTTGCCCGAGAACGGCGCGAGCACTCCGGTGGCGATGTCCGAGTAGGCCCCCAGGGGAATCCAGACCTCCCGGCGGACGCTGCGGTCGGTGCCGACGAAGCCTTGGGGGGCAATGCCGATCACCGTGACGCTCTTGCCGTTGAGCGTCACCGGCGAACCAATCAGCCGGGTGTCGCCACCGAACTGCCGCCGCCACAGACCGTAGCCGAGGACGGCGACCCGGTCGTGCTCGTCGGTGCCAGAGAGCAGGCGCCCGCGGAAAGGCGTCAGGCCAAGAACGGAGAAGTAGGCACCGGAGACCGCCTGGCCCGCGATTCGCTCGGCTGGACCGTAATGCGTGAGGCTCAGATCGCAGTCGGCGGTTGCAGCCAGCTGGCGGACGACATCGCTGCGGTCGGCGTACTGGAGGTAGTCGGCCCAGGTGAGGAGGTGTGACCTGGCCGGGTCCTTGGTCTGAACGCCGTTGAGCGCCACGAGCCCCGCCAGCGAGTGGAGGCCCGGCAGAGGTTGCAGAAACAGGGCATCGGCCAGGCCGAAAACCGCGGCCGTGCCGCCAATCCCGAGCGCCAACGACACCACGGAAACCGCGGTGATGGCAGGGCTCTTGCGCAGCAGGCGCAGGGCGAAGTGGATCTCTTGGTTGAACGAGGACATGCTGGAGAGTAGTTTCAGGGTTCAGCTAATAGCCCTTGGTGCGCGAAGCGCTAAAGCTGTGGACAAGCCGGCGGCTGGAGACACTCTCAGCCATGGCTCCGCTGGTCAGAGGTGCTGCTGGAGTCGGGTCCGGTGGCCGGCTGGGGAACCATCTTCCAATGCTCCCCAGCCAGTCCCCAGGACTGCCCAGGCCAGGCGATTGGCCGCCGAGGAGTCTTCGTAAACCACTGATTTTGTTGTGTTTACTTGGTGCCCAGGGACGGAATTGAACCGCCGACACCGTGATTTTCAGTCACGTGCTCTACCAACTGAGCTACCTGGGCGAGGGGAGGTAGGGGGGTACCTCCGGAAGGGGCTCTTTTTAGCAGGCGGCTGGGGAGAGAGTCAAGGGCCGGGCGGGCCGGCGACGCCGGAACGGCTTCGCCAAGCTATTGATTTATAGTGGCTTATGCCGGCTCGACGCCTCTCTGCCACAGGCGCCTCGGCCACCCGCCACAGACGCCGAAGCGCCTCTCCTCCTCCCGAGGTCCCGGCGTCGCAGTATGCTGCGCCCTGACGTTCCAGGTGTCGTCTTGTCCTGGAGGCTTGACGATGGGCAGCCCCCCACCCAGCGACCCTCACCGCGACCGCCCGGGCGCCCAGCTCGCCCCGGAGACGGGGACTGCACCCGACGAGGCTGCCCTGGTCGCCCGCTGGCGCGCGGAAACACCTGGGTGCTCCGGGCTTGCCCATCTCAACAACGCGGGCGCGGCGCTGGTACCCGGGTGTGTGGCGGAGGCGGTGGCGGGGCATTTGGCCCGCGAGAGCGAGATCGGCGGGTATGAGGCGGAGGACGAGGCCGAGGGGCGGCTGGGCGAGGGGCGGGCAGCGGTGGCGGGGTTGATCGGCGCGGCGGCGCGCAATCTGGCGGTGGTCGAGAGCGCGACGCGCGGGGTGGAGCTGGCCCTCGGGGCGCTGGGGCTGGAACGCGGGGACCGGATCGTCACCAGCCGCTGCGACTACCCCTCGAACCAGATCATGTACATGGCCCTCGGCGAGCGGTTCGGGGTGGAGACGGTGCTGGCGGCGGAGCTGCCCGAGGGCGGGGCGGACCCGGAGAGCGTGCGGCAGCTGGCGCGGCACCCGCGCTGCCGGCTGGTGGCGCTGAGCTGGATCCCCACCAACTCCGGCATGGTGCAGGCGGCCCACGAGGTGGGCGCGGCCTGCGCGGCGGCCGGGGTGCCGCTGCTGATCGACGCCTGCCAGGCCGTGGGGCAGCTGGAGATCGACGTGGCGCGGCTGGGCTGCGACTTCCTTGCCGGCTCGGCGCGGAAGTTCATGCGCGGCCCGCGCAGGATCGGCTTCCTCTATGTCTCCACGGCGGCGCTGGAGCGCGGGATGCGGCCGCTGCTTCCCGACATGCGTGGGGCGACCTGGACGGGGCCGGGAGGGTTCTCGATCGAGGCGGGGGCCCGGCGCTTCGAGCAGTGGGAGCAGGCGTCGGCGCTGGTGCTGGGGATGGGCGCGGCGGCCCGGTACTCGGCGGCGGTCGGCGCCGCGGGGCACGCGCGGGCCTGGCGGCTCGCGGCCGGTCTGCGCTCCCGCCTGGCGGCCCGGCCCTGGGCGCGGGTGCTCGACCGCGGCGCCGTGCGCTGCGCGATCGTGACCGCCGAGATCCGCGGCTGGGATGCCCACGAGCTGAAGCTGGAGCTCCGCCGGCGCGGGATCAACACCAGCGCCGCCGGGCGCTCGGCGGGGGTCCTGGACATGGACGACAAGGGAGCCAGGACGGTGCTGCGGATGTCTCCCCACTACTACAACACGGAAGAGGAGATCGAGCGGCTGCTGGCCAACCTGGAAGAGCTCGTGGAGCTTCCTGCCGCCGCCAGGCCGGCCCGGATCTAAGGACGCCGGGCGCGCCGCTTGGCCCCCGCGGTCTTCTCGACCACCGAGATGATCTTGCCGTCGCGCTCGGCGATGTCGATCAGGCGGTGACCGGCGCGCTCGCACCAGACGGGCATGTCCTCCAGGATGCCGGGATCGTCGCCGACGACCTCCAGGCGGTCGCCGGGCCCGAGGTGGAGCATCTCGCGGGCGGCGAGGAGGATCGGCAGCGGGCAGAAGGTGCCGGTCACGTCGAGACGCTTGAGCGTCGGGGTCAGGGGATCGCCTCCTTGCAGTGCAAACGCCTGTGCGGAGGCGCCCCGGTGGCCCCGGCGGATGGCGGCTGGCGGGTTCCTCTGTAGAATAGTGCCCTCATGCGGATCAAGCGGTACACGGCCCCCGGACCCCGCGGGCCGCACGGGCTCTGGGCGCTGGGCGCGCTGCTCCTGCTCGCCGGCTCGGCCGCGGCCCGGGGGTGGACTCCCCGCACGCAGCAGACGATCGCCTGGGAGGCGGCGCAGCTGGCCCCGCCCGATCTCAGCCGCCAGATCATCAAGCGGCGCTCGTCCTACCTCGCGGGGGCGGTCCAGCCCTTCGCCGATACGGACGCTTCCCGGCACCGGAAAAGTCCCGATGGCAGCCTCGACCAGGCGCTCACCGAGGCGGTGACGCAGGCGGTGGCGGCCATCCGCTCGCACCGGCCGTTCGACGAGATCGTGCAGCGCATGGGGGTGGCGGCCCATTTCATGGCCGACGCCAACAACCCCCTAGCCGCCTCGGCGGCGGACCCGGAGATGGGGCGCTACTTCGTCGATTTCCTGCGCTACGCCGAGACCGCCGAGCCGCGGTTCCCGCTGGTGTTCTACGGCATCCGGCCCGGGTTGGAGCGCGAGGGCGGCCTGACGGAGCTGCTGGCCGAGGCGCTGCGCCGCGGCCGGGCGCTCTCGCCGGTGATCGGGATGGAGTACCGCCGCATCGACTTCGATTCGGGGATCGGGGTGTTCGACGACCGCTCGACGGCCTTCGGCGTGGCCTCGATCTCGTTCAGCCACGCGGTCACCGACGTGGCCGCGGTGCTGCGATATATTTGGCTGCGGGCGGGCGGCGGTGACGAGCGCTCGAATCTTCCCGCGGGCGGCACCCGCCTCGTGCTGCTGCCGCGCGCGGGCCTTCCATCCCTGTCTTCGGCTGTCGCCATCGGCCATTGACCGGCCCCTGGCCGGTGCCGGTCAGCGGACCTGCTGCTGGAGAGGAGAGCTGCCACCATGCTTCCGGCCCACCGCGCCCTGATCTCGGTATCCAACAAGGACGGCCTGCGGGAGCTGGCCGAGGGGCTGCATGCGCTGGGCGTCGAGATCGTCTCGACCGGCGGCACGCTCGCCCACCTGCAGGGGCTCGGGGTGCCGGCGGTGGCGGTGGCGGAGGTGACCGGGTTCCCCGAGATCCTCGACGGCCGGGTCAAGACGCTCCATCCGCGCATCCACGCCGGCATCCTCGCCCGCCGCTCCGAGGCCGCGCACTCCGAGCAGCTGGCGGCGCACGACATCGACCGCATCGACCTGGTGATCGTCAACCTCTACCCCTTCCGCGAGACCGCCGCCAGGGCCGGCGCCGGCTTCGACGAGGTGATCGAGCAGATCGACATCGGCGGCCCGGCGATGGTGCGGGCGGCGGCCAAGAACTTCCACGGCGTGGCGGTGGTGGTCGATCCCGCCGACTACACGCGGCTGCTGGCGGCGCTCTCGGCCAGCGACGGGGTGGTCCCCGAGGCGCTGCGCCGCGAGCTGGCGCTCAAGGCGTTCCGCCACACGGCGAGCTACGACGCCGCCGTCGCCGAGTGGCTGGGGAGCCAGCCGGCCGATCCCGCAGACGCGAGCGGGCCCGCCGCGGAAGGCGCCGCCTTTCCTCCCCGCCTGACGCTGGAGCTTGCGCGCACCGCCCTGCTGCGCTACGGCGAGAACCCGCACCAGGGCGGAGCGGTCTACTCGGTGACGGGCGGGACCGGCGGAGCAGGTGGGGCTGGCGGAGCCGGCGGGGCTGGTCAGGATGGCGGAGCCAGCGGGGCGCCGGCGGCTGGCGGGGTCGGCGGGGTGGGAGCGGTCGGCGGGGCCGCCGCCGGCGGGGCGCTGGGCGGCTTCCGGCAGCTGGCCGGCAAGGAGCTCTCCTGGAACAACCTGCTCGACGCCGACGCGGCGCGCAAGATGGCGGCGATGTTCGCCGAGCCGGCGGTGGTGATCGTCAAGCACAACAACCCCTGCGGCATCGGCCGCGGCGACGGCCTGGCCGCCGCCTACCGGCGTGCCGTGGCGACCGACCCGGTGTCGGCCTACGGCTCGGTGATCGCGGTCAACGGCACGGTGGACGAGGCGTTCGCCGCCGCGATGGCGGAGCTGTTCGTGGAGGTGCTGATCGCGCCCGGCTTCGACGACGGCGCGCGCCGCATCCTGGGGGAGAAGAAGAGCCTGCGCCTGGTGGAGTGCCCGCCCTATCGCCCGGCGGCCGGGGAGATCGAGCTGCGCGCCATCGCCGGCGGCTTCCTGGCGCAGCCCCCCGACGCCCGGCCGGACGACCCGGCGGGCTGGACCACCGCCACGCGCCGCGCCCCCACCGCCGAGGAGCGCCGGGCGCTGGACTTCGCCTGGCGGGTGATGCGCTACGTCAAGTCCAACGCCATCGTCATCGCCAACGCCGACCAGACGGTGGGGATCGGCGCCGGCCAGACGAGCCGTGTCGACTCCTGCCGCATCGCCATCCAAAAGGCGCAGCTGCCGGTGCGCGGCGCGGTGGCGGCCTCCGACGCCTATTTCCCGTTCCGCGACGGGCTCGACGTCCTGGGCGAGGCCGGCGTCACCGCGGTGGTGCAGCCCGGCGGCAGCAAGCGCGACCCCGAGGTCGTCGCCGCCGCCGACGAGCACGGCATCGCCATGCTGATGACCGGCACGCGGCACTTCCGGCACTGACCGCCATGCGCGCTCTCCGGCCGGCCGTCACCCTCGTCCTGCTGGGCGCCGTCCCCGCGCTCACCGCCGCCGCGGCGGTTGCGCCGGCACCCACGACACGCGCCGCGTCCGCGGGGGCGGCCGGCGCGGGCGCCGCGGCTCCCGCGCCGG
>JASLEW010000224.1 GCA_030150965.1 Thermoanaerobaculia bacterium
GCCGAGCTTGCGCGCCAGGCGGTCCTGGATCCAGTGCGGGTCCCACCATTCGACCGGGTTGACCGGCAGGCCGCGCAGCAGCATGGTGAAGTGGAGGTGGTCGCCGCCGGCCAGGCCGGTCTTGCCGGAGCGCCCCAGCTCCTGGCCGCGCTCCACCTGCTGTCCCTCGTGCACCGCGAGCGACGACAGGTGGCCGTACAGGCTCATCAGGCCGTAGCCGTGATCCACCACCACGGCGTTGCCGAAGATCCCGAAGTAGTGCGCGAGGAGCACCACCCCGCGGTTCGACGCCGGCACCGCGTCGTGCTCGACGCTCGCCATGTCGAATCCCAGGTGGTCCTGCTGGTCGATGTGCCTGCCGCCGTACTGGTAGTCGCGGCGCTGGGCGAAGGCGGCGGTGATCTTGGCGTTGGGCATCGGCAGGAACGGCTCCTGCCAGAGGAAGCGGGGGGCGGAGCGCGCCGCCAGGGCCTCCAGCTCCCTGCCCTCGCGGCGCCGCAGCTCGCCGTTGATCTCCAGGTAGTTCTGCAGCAGGCCGCCGCGGTCCTGTAGGCCGGGCGTCTCGCGCAGGATCTCCGGCACCACGCGGCCGAGGAAGGCGTCGTCCACCTGGATGACGTCGTGCTTGAGCGGCTTGGGAAAGAACCGGTCGACGAACGCGGCCTGCGCCTGGTTGCCGACCTCGTCGGCCGCCTCCAGCCGGACCTGCGACGCGTCGCCGGTGTCGTAGGGGACGGCGAAGAGGGCGAAGCGGACGTGCGGGTCGGGGCTGCCCGGCAGGGGATAGCCCGGGAACCACCAGGCGCCCGACTGCACGCCGTCCCTGACCGTGCCCTCGCCGGCGCGGTACACCACCGCTTCGCAGCCGCCCTGGGCCACGTAGTGAAAGCCCGAGAGCACCGCGAGCGACGGCGGCGCGAGGCGGACGGGCAGCTGGATGGCGGCCACCACCGGGTCCGGGCGCCGCAGCAGCGACCCCGCGCGCTCCGCCGTGGCGCGGATCGTCGCCTCGCCGCCGCGCAGGCCGGGCACGGTGTCGCGGCCGACCTCGACGCTGACCTCGGCGGGCGACCGCCGGCGCCAGAACGCCCATGCCGGTCGGGTGGCGAAGGTCCGCTCCGCCACCGGCTTGACGTCCATCCCCTGCACCACCTCGATGGTCAGCTTCTCCACCCGTCCGGTGTCGTCCAGGGTGACGCGGATGGGGGTGCGCCGGCCGATGCCGTGCCGGGCGGCCTGGACGTCGAGCCGCGGCGCGGGACCGGTCCAGAAGATCGCCGCCGCCGCCGCGGCGGCGCCGGCCAGCACCAGGACGATCAGCACGCGCAGCGGGGCTCCACCGGATGACCTGTGACCTACCATCGGGACCTCTTTCTCCAAGCCGTAGGGATCGCCTGCAGGAGGGAACGGCTGCGATCGGTGAACTCTAGCACGCCGCGCCGGCGCCAGCCGAGCCGGCACGAAAAGTGCTTACCCCACGGCACCAGGGAATTTCGTCCAGTGTCCGCCACGCCAATCTTCGATCTCGTTCGACAGCAAGTCGAGGCTCCGCCGGCGGCAACCGGCGGTCGAGGCCAGTCCCGTGCGGACCGGCGGCCGATTCCCGGCCGTGCGTCGCGCATCGGATACCGTGCGGGATACAAAGTTCCGTAGCCCGTTTGGAAACTTTTGCCAAGGAGACCGTGATGAATCTGTATGTGGGCAACCTGCCTTACCGCATGACCGAGGACCAGCTCAAGGAGACGTTTGAGGAGTACGGGCAGGTCTCATCCTGTACCATCATACGGGACAAGGTCACCGGGTCGTCGAAGGGATTCGGGTTCCTGGAGATGTCCGAGCGCAGCGAGGCCGAGGCGGCGATCAACGGCCTCAACGGCCGCGAGATGATGGGCCGCAAGCTGAACGTCAACGAGGCGCGGCCGCGCACCGAGGGCGCGGGCGGCGGCAGCAGCGCCGGCCGGAGCAGCGGCGGGTGGAGCGGCGGCGGCGGCGGTGGACGGGGAGCCGGCCGCGAGAACGTGCGCGACCGCTGGTAGGCGGCGGGCCTTCTCACCACGCGCGGATCCCCCGCCGGTGCCCGGCCATGGACCGGAGGGGGCGCCGTGGAGATCGTGAATCAGGAGTCGATCAGGAGGGAGCCCGGGAGCGCGGAGGAGGTGATCTCCGCGCTGGGCCTGCTGCCGCACCCCGAGGGCGGCTGCTTTCGGGAGAGCTTCCGCGATGGCGCGGACGCCTCGGGGCGGGGCGCCTTCACCGCCATCTACTACCTGCTGCGGCGCGGCGAGCGCTCGGCCTGGCATCGCATCCGCGATGCGGCCGAGGTCTGGCATCACTATGCCGGCGCGCCCCTGGCGCTCCGCGTCGCGGCCGGCGGCCGGGAGGTCACGCATCACCGGCTCGGCGCGGACCTGGGCAGCGGCGAGCGCCCGCAGGCCCTGGTGCCGGCCGGCGCCTGGCAGAGCGCCGTCTCCTGCGGCGAGTGGAGCCTGGTGGGCTGCACCGTGGCGCCGGCCTTCGATTTCGCCGCTTTCGAGCTGGCGCCGCCCGGCTGGGAGCCGGAGGACCAGGCGCAGCGCCGGCGCCCGCGTGCCCCCGGAGAGCCATGAGAGCCCCGGAGTGCGACGAGAGCCACGGAGAGCGGTGCAGTCCCGGAGAGCGGCGCAGGGTCCCGGAGAGCGAGAGTTCCTGAGAGCCAGAGTCCCGGAGAGAGACGAGAGCCACGGAGAGCGGTGCAGTCCCGGAGAGCGGCGCAGGGTCCCGGAGAGCGGTGCAGAGCCATGGAGAGCGATGGCGGGGCGGTGGAGGGGCTCGCCGGGGGCGGTGGCGATCAGGATCCGGCACCGCGTGACGCTCGCTCCACGGCCGCCAGCAGCGCGCTCTTGACCCGCGCCGGCGAATAGTCGGCGTCCAGGCGCCGGCGGCCGTTGAGCGCCAGGCGCCGGCGCTCCGCGGGGTCCGCGAGCAGGCGCGAGACGGCCGCGACCCATTCGCCGGCGGACTCCGCCAGCAGGAGGTCCTCCCCCGCCACTCCGGTGGTGCCGGCGGCGGCCCAGGGAGAGGCCACCACCGGCACCCCGGCCGACCAGGCCTCCAGCACCTTGACCGGCACGCCGGAGCCGCAGCGCAGGGGGGCGAGCGCGATGGTGGCCCTCGCCAGCACCGCGCGCAGGTCCGGGGAGGGCGCGATCAGCTCCACGGCGCCGCCCGCCGCTGCGCCGGCCGCGGGCGTGCCGGCGCGGGGCTCCCGCGCC
>JASLEW010000326.1 GCA_030150965.1 Thermoanaerobaculia bacterium
CTCACCGGCACCGCGGCGCAGGCCGAACGCCCGCGCGCCGGTGCGCACCTCGCAGCCGGCCGCGGCGAGCAGGCCGGCGAGGCCGCGGCAGAGCGCCACCGGATCGAGGCCGGCGTCCCGCGGCTGGAAGATGGCCCCGCCCAGGCGGTCGCTGCCGCTCGCCCGCCGCACCTCGGCCGCCTCGCGCCACTCCAGCTCGAAGCCGAGCGCGACCAGCCGCTCGGCGCTCTGCCGCAGCTCCTCCTCCTGCGCCGTGCCGGCGAGCGCCGCCAGCCAGCTCCCCTCCGGCAGGAAGTCGCAGTCCACCCTTCCGGCATCGAGGATCTCGGCGCGCAGCAGCTGGCGGTTGTCCCGCGACACCTCCCAGAACCGCCGCGCCCTCTCCTCCCCCACCTCCGCGGCCAGGCGCAGGAACGGCTCGGCGCTGCCGGTCAGCAGGAACCCGGCGTTGCGCCCGGAAGCATGCGCGGCCACCGCGTCGGCCTCCAGGAGCAGCGGGCGCTTGCCGGCGCGCGCCAGCCACCAGGCCGTGGCCAGGCCGACGATGCCGCCGCCGACGACCGCGATCTCGACCTCCTCGCGGCCCCGCGCCCGGTCGTGCCACAGCGACGGCAGCGGCTCCTCGGTCATCGCCCGGCCCTTCCCCGCGCAGTCCGGACCCCACGCCCGGCGCGGCCCGTCGGCCGGCCGCCCGGCGGGGCCGGAGAGGGAACGCTTCGCCTAACCAAGGACGCTGCCGCCATTGACGCTCAGCGTCTCGCCGGTGATGTGGCGGGCGAGCGGCGAGGCGAGGAAGAGGACCGGCCCCGCCACGTCCTCGGCGGTGGCGATGCGGCCGAGCGGGATGCCGGCCAGGGCCTCGCGGCGGCCGTCGCCCTGGAGCGCCGCCGCGGTCATGTCGGTGTCCACCCAGCCCGGCGCGACCGAGTTGACGCGCACCCGCGGCGCCAGCTCGCAGGCCCAGGAGCGGGTGGCGGCGATCATCGCCCCCTTGCTCGCCGCGTAGGGGCTGTAGCCCGGTTCGCCGCGCTGCCCGGCGGTCGAGGTGATGTTGATGATGCAGCCGTCGGCGGCGCCTGCGAGCAGCGGCAGCGCCGCCGCGGCGCAGCGGAACGGCGCGCCGACGTTGATCTCCAGGGTGTCGGCGAGGCCGCCGGCATCGAGCTCTGCCAGCGGATTGGGCTGCCAGACGCCGGCATTGTTGACCAGCACGTCGAGCGCTCCCCACTCGGCGCGCACGAAGGCGAAGAGCGCCGCGACCCCGGCCTCGCCGCGCAGGTCGGCGCCGAAGATCCGGTGCCCGGGGCCGCCGCCGCTGGGTCCGGCGGCCGGTGTGGCAGCGGCCGGCTCCGGGCGGGCGGACCCCGCCCCCGGGTTCCCCGCCGCTGTCGCCGGCCCATCCAGCGCCCGCAGCCCGGCCAGAACCGCCTCCGCGGCGTCCTGCCGCGCCTGGTAGTGCACCAGCACCGCCGCGCCGGCGCGCGCGAACAGCCGGCAGCAGGCGGCGCCGATGCCGCGGCTGCCGCCGGTCACCAGCACCCGTTTGCCACGGAGATCGATCAATGCACCGACTCGACCAGCATGGCGATGCCCTGGCCGCCGCCGATGCAGGCCGAGGCCACGCCGCGGCCGCCGCCGCGCCGCCGCAGCTCCTTGAGCAGGGTGATGAGCAGGCGCGTGCCGGTGGCGCCGAGCGGGTGCCCGAGGGCGATCGCGCCGCCGTTGACGTTGAGCTTCTCGACGTCGAGCCGCAGCTCGCGCACCACCGCCAGGATCTGGCCGGCGAACGCCTCGTTGATCTCCAGCAGGTCGAGGTCCTGGAGCTCCATGCCGTGCTTGGCGAGCAGGGCGCGGATCGCCGGCGCCGGGCCGATCCCCATGCGCGACGGATCGACACCGACGGTCGACCAGCCGAGGATGCGGCCGAGCGGCTTCCAGCCGCGCTCGGCGGCGCGCTCGGCGGTGGTGAGCAGCATCATGGCGGCGCCGTCGACGATGCCGGAGGCGTTGCCGGCGGTGACGAAGCCGTCCTTGTCGAAGGCCGGCGGCAGGGTGGCGAGCTCCTCCATCGTGCTCTCCGGGCGCATGTGGTCGTCGCGCTCGACGCGCTTCGCCCGCTTGCCCTTCCCCACCTCGACCGGCACCACCTCCTCGGACATCTTGCAGCTGTTCCAGGCGGCGGCGGCGCGGCGCTGCGACAGCAGGGCGAACTCGTCCTGGTCGGCGCGGCTGATGCCGTAGTCCCTGGCCAGGTTGTTGCTCGTCTGCGCCATGTAGCAGCCGCAGTAGGAATCGAACAGCGCCACCATCAGCAGGTCCTCGAGCTTCCCCTGGCCGAGCTTGAAGCCGCGCCGGGCGCCCCAGATGACGTGCGGCGTCTGCGACATGTTCTCCATGCCGCCCACCAGGCAGGTGGTGGCGTCGCCGGTCAGCACCATCTGGGCGCCCGAGATCACCGACTGGATGCCCGAGCCGCACAGCCGGTTGACGGTGAGCGCCGGCACCTCCTGCGGCACGCCGGCCCTGAGCGCCACGTGGCGCGCGCCGTAGATGGCGTCGGGCGAGGTCTGCAGCGCATTGCCCACCACCGTGTGATCGATCTCGCTGCCCGCGACCTCCAGGCGCGCGAGCAGCGTGCGCGCCGCGTGGGCCGCCAGGTCGATCGCCGACAGATCGGCGAAGTCTCCGTTGTATTCGGCCATCGGGGTGCGCACCCCGTCGACCAGGACCAGTTCCCGCGTGTTCATCCGCGTCGTGCCTCCTCAGGTTCCCCGGTTCCGCCGCGCAGCGCGGCGGCATGAAAGCGCCGGCGCCAACGGTTCATGTTGACCGCCGGATCGAGACGGTGCGCCAGCAGCACCAGCACCCGGCCGTGCGGCGGGTCGATCCACAGGCTGCCGCCGGCAAAGCCGCTGTGCCCGAAGGCCGCCGGCGACAGCGCCGGCCCCCCCGCGCCGCGGTGGCGGCGGCGCCACCAGCCGAGGGCGAACGGCCCCGTTCCCGCCAGGGCGCGGGCCACGCCCTCCTCGTTCAACAGGCGCCCGGGCGCCAGCCATTCCGCGCCCAGCCGCCAGAGGGCGGCGGCGGTGCCGAAGAGGCCCGCATGCCCGAAAACGCTGCCGGCGGCGGCGCCATGCGTGGGCGACCGTTCGGCGGGTGCGGCGGGTGCGGCGGCCCCTGCCGCGGGCCGCTCGGCGCTCCGACCGGCATCCCGCCCGGCGGCGGCCAACCCTACCAGGAATCGGGCGTTGCCGTCCTGCGGCTGGCA
>JASLEW010000332.1 GCA_030150965.1 Thermoanaerobaculia bacterium
GGATTTTCGGAAGCAGTGGTCGAAGCGCCGGTGCCGCTGCCCGAGGTGGAGGGAGGCGCCGCGGCGGTACCGTGGGCCAGCTCGATGAGCCGGGTCTGGAGGTCGTTGGAGGCACCCGCCTTATGCAAGGCGACAAGGTCGTCGCTGCTCACTCCTGCCGGCCGCCGGCCGGTCCTCTCCAGCCAGCGCACGATGACCGGCTCGGCCACGCCCCCGCGCAGCATCTGAAGGACCTGGGCGACGACAGGATCGGTGGGATCGGTCGCGCCGGCGGCGGTGGTCGCGGTGCCAGCCGCGGCGGCGGTGGCGAAGGCCGGTGCGCCCGTCGTCCAGACGAGGATGAGGAGCGCCGCCATCGACAGGGCCCCGGGGCCCCTCTGCTTGCCAGTCATCGTTGCCTCCCTCGTCGCGGCGGCCGGTGGTCGCGGCCCCCCCTGCCAGGGGCCTCGCCGCGTCGGTCGCCGCATCGGAACCGGGCAAGTCTACCGCAAGGCGGTGCCGCGGCAGCGCTCGGCGGAGCGCCGCCCGCGCCGGCTCCGGGCGCTTTTGAACGGAACCGATCGATCGGGGAACCTACCTCCCGCAGCGCGGTCGCCGCCCGCGGTCCGCGGGCCGCGGATCGTCGCCGGGTTGTAACACCGCCGACGATCGGCTGCCGCCCTGCTTCCCGCTCCAGCTGAAACTCGGACTCACAGAGGAGGAGATGCCAATGACCAACCGCACCGTGGCAAGAGTGACGTTGATGGCGGCGGCGCTGCTTTGCCTGCCCGCCGGGTTGCTGGCCGCCCAGGCGATCGACGAGGCCTTCGGGATACCCTTCCTGCCCAACCCGGTGGAAGTGGTCTCCACCGTGCCGGCCAACGGCGACCAGAACCCCTATGGCGTGGCGTTCGTGCCCAACGGCTTCCCGGGCGGCGGCCCGCTCCATCCGGGCGACATCCTGGTTTCCAACTTCAACAACCAGGCCAACGAGCAGGGCACGGGAACCACGATCGTGGACGTGCCGGCCAGCGGCGGCGCCGTGTCGGTGTTCTTCCAGGGACAGGCGGGGCTGGGACTGACCACCGCCCTGGAGGTGCTCAAGGAAGGGTTGGTGATCGTCGGCAACCTGCCGACCAGCGACGGCACCTGCGCCACCGCGCAGGCCGGCTCGCTCCTGGTGCTCGACAGCAACGGCCACCAGGTGGCCAACCTGACCGATGCCACGATCGACGGCCCCTGGGACATGACCGTGAGCGACCGCGGCCGCGGGCACGTCCAGGCGTGGGTGTCGAACGCGCTCAACGGCACGGTCGTGCGCCTCGATCTTGCGATCAGCGGCGGCGTGCCGTCGATCACCAAGGCGACGGTGATCGCCTCCGGCTACATGCACCGCTGCGACCCGGCGGCACTGGTGGTCGGCCCGACCGGCCTGGTCTATGACGCCGCCCACGACCTGCTCTACGTGGCCTCGACCGACGACAACGCGGTCTACGCCGTCTCGCACGCCTCCACCGCCACCGGCAGCAGGGGCACCGGCCGCGTGATCTATCACGATGCCGCGCACCTGCACGGCCCGCTGGGGATGGCGCTCGCTCCCAACGGCGATCTGCTGGTGAGCAACTCGGACGTCATCAACTCGGATCCCAATCAGCCGAGCGAGATCGTCGAGTTCACCACCGGCGGCCGGTTCGTCAAGCAGCTGTCGGTCGATCCCATGCAGGGCGGCTCGTTCGGCCTCGCCGTGGCCGAGGAGGGCCGGGTCGTCAAGTTCGCCGCGGTGGACGACGTGACCGGCACGCTGCTCATCTGGACCCTACCGGCGCTCTGACGCGCCGCGCTCCGGCGCGCTTCACCACTCCGGCAGCCGAGCGCACGGCCGCGGCTGCCGGACTTTTTCTCTGCCGGCACGCCGCCGCCCGGACGGCGGCAAGGCGCTCTACGCGAGCAACGGCAGCGGGATCTTCCGGCTCGACCCCTGCCGTAGGAAGGAGCCGAGCGAGGAAGGAAGCCGGCTAGACTAGTAGCTTGCCCGGGCCGCCCCGCCGGCGGCGTCCAGCGTGCGGAGCGGGTGGAGCGGATGGAACGCGTGGAGCGGCTGGAGGGCGGCCTGGGTGCCGGCATAGGCAAAGAGGAAGGAGCCCCCCTTGATGGCGTCGATGACGCTCGCGGCGATCGCCTGCGGCAGCGCCGGGCACCCCCAGCTGCGGCCCAGGCGGCCGTAGGCCCGCGCGTGCTCGGCGCTCACGTACCAGGCGCCGTGCATGACGATCCGGCGGGCCTCGGCCTGGTCGTTGACCCCCGAGTCGAGCCCGTGGAGCTTCAGGGACAAGCCGTTGCCGCCCTCGTAGGTGTCGCCGGTCAGGAACAGGCCGAGGCTCGACTGGCGGCTGTCGCTCTCGTTCGAGAAGCGCGTGGCGTAGTTGTCGCCGCTGCCGGAGCCGTGCGCCACCAGATCATGGAACAGCACCCTGCCGTGCGCCAGGTCGAGCACCCACAGCCGCGGCGTGGTCGAGGGGAGGGAATAATCGATCAGGGTCAGCAGCCCGTCGCGGCCGGCCACGCCTCGCGCACGCGCCTGCTCGACCGCTTCGAGCGCCGCTTCCAGCGCCCGCGGGGAGAGGCCGTCGATGTCGTGGAAGGCGGCCAGGACCGCCCCGGTCAGCGCCGGTGCGGCGGCGGCGCGGGCCGCGGACGCCGCGGGATGCACCGCGAGGCTGGCGGCAGGCGCGGCGTGCGCCGGAGCCTTCGGGCCGGCGGTTGCCAGCAAGCCGGCGGTGACGGCGACGGTTGCCAGGGTGGCCAGGGCACCGCCCTTGCGGACGGCAGAGGGCCCGCGCGATCCGCCTGCTGCCGGAACCGCGTGGACAAACGAGCTGCTGTTGTGTTTCACCAGTGCAACACCTCGAAAAGTGGGTGGATCGTACACTTCAACCAAGTTTTCGGCAAGCCCATTCCGCCATTCTCCAGGGGCCCAGCCGTTGTACGGTTTACAATCCCGGGCCTGGCGGCCCCGGCCGGATGACCCCCGATCCCGCGGGGAGATGTGGCAGGATGCGCCGGTGCGGCTCACGGCTTCCGGCGCTCCGCTCGTCCTGCTGCTCCTGCTCGCCCTCCTCGTCGGCTCCGAGGGCGGGCGGCCGGCCGACGCGCACGGCCGGGCCGGGCCGCGCGGCACGGTCGCGGCCGGGACCGGCGCGGCGCTCGACGAGTACCTGCGGCGCATCGAGGCGTTCGGCTTTTCGGGCTCGGTGCTGGTGGCGCAGCGCGGCGAGGTGGTGCTCGACCGCGGCTACGGCCTCGCCGACGAGGAGACCCGCGAGCCCTACACCTCGGCCACGCTGTTCGACATCGCCTCGGTCTCCAAGCAGTTCACCGCCGCCGCCGTCCTCAAGCTGGAGATGGAGGGCAAGCTCCGGGTGGAGGACCCGGTCGGGCGCTTCTTCCCCGCCGCGCCGCCCGACAAGGCGGGGATCACGCTGCACCAGCTGCTCACCCACACCGCCGGCCTCCCGGACGTGCTCGGCGCCGAGTACGAGCGCATCGGCCGCGCCGAGATGCTGCGGCGCCTGTTCGCCGCGCCGCTGCTCGGCCCTCCCGGCCGGCGCTTCCGCTACTCGAACGCCGGCTACTGCCTGCTCGCGGCGGTGGTGGAGGCCGTCTCCGGCCGCTCGCTCGGCGACTACATGCGCGAGCGCCTCTTCCTGCCCGCCGGCATGCGGCACACCGGCTTCCGCCTCCCCTACTGGGACCGCCGGGGGCTCGCCCACGGCTACAGCCTGGACGGGCCGTGGGGGACGCCGCTCGACCACCCCTGGGCCGCCGACGGCCCGTACTGGAACCTGCGCGGCAACGGCGGCGTGCTGTCCACCACCGGCGACCTCTACCTCTGGCAGGCGGCGCTTGCCGGCGACGCCGTGCTGTCGCGCGCCGAGCGCGACAAGATCCTCACCCCCTACGTCTCCGAGGGCCGCCACACGCCCTCGCGCTACGGCTACGGCTGGTCGATCACCAGCGCGCCCGACGGCTCGCGGATGGCGTCGCACACCGGCGGCAACGGCGTCTTCGAGACCGACTTCCGCCGCTACCTGGACGACCGCGAGGTGCTGATCGCCAGCTCCAACCGCGCCGACTACTCGGGGGTCTCGGTCGCCGGCCACCTGGAGAACCGCCTCTTCGCGCAGCCCGACCCCGATCCGCCGGCCCCGGCGGCCCTGGCGCCGGCCGAGCTGCAGCGCTGCGCCGGCCGCTACCTGCTCGCCGG
>JASLEW010000435.1 GCA_030150965.1 Thermoanaerobaculia bacterium
GGCGCGGCTCTGCGCCGCCGCGGCGCGGCGGCCGTTCGACCTGGCGCACGGCCCGCTGCTGCGCACGGCGCTGCTCGTCCTCGGCGCGGCAGACCACGTGGTGCTGCTCACCCTGCATCACGTGATCGGCGACGGCTGGTCGATGAGCGTGCTGATCCGCGAGCTGGTGACGCTCTACCAGGCGTTCCAGGCGGGCCGCCCCAGCCCGCTGCCGGAGCTGCCGGTGCAGTACGCCGACTATGCCGCCTGGCAGCGCCTCTGGCTGGCCGGCGAGGTGCTCGCGGCGCAGCTCGCCTGGTGGCGTGAGGCCCTGGCCGGCGCGCCGCCGGTGCTGGAGCTGCCGCTCGACCGTCCGCGGCCGCCGGTCCAGAGCTTCGCCGGCAGCAGCCGGCCGTTCGCCCTGGCGGCGCCGACCGGCGTCAGGCTGCGCGCGCTCGGCCGCCGGGAGGGCGCGACGCCGTTCATGATCCTGCTCGCCGGCTGGCAGGCGCTGCTCGGCCGCTACTCCGGGCAGTCCGACCTCTGCGTCGGCATGCCGGTCGCCGGGCGCGGCCACGTCGAGCTGGAGGGGCTGATCGGCTTCTTCGTCAACGCCGTGACGCTGCGCGCCGGCCTCGGCGGCGACCCCGGCTTCACCGAGCTGCTGGAGCGGGTGCGCCGCGGCGTGCTGGCGGCGAGCGCTCATCAGGACGTGCCCTTCGAGCTGGTGGTCGAGGCGCTCCAGCCCAAGCGCAGCCTCGCCTACGAGCCGGTCTTCCAGGTGATGGCCGACTATCACGACATCCCGCTGCCGGCGGTCGAGCAGCCGGGCTGGAGCTGGCGCTCGATCACGCCGCCCCAAAGGAGGTGCACTTCGACCTCACCCTGACCGGCGAGGAAGGGATGGCCGGCGGGGCGCTCGGCGGCCGCCTGGAGTACCGCACCGACCTGTTCGACGGCGCGTCGATCGTACGCATGTTGGGCCATCTGGAGACGCTGCTCACCGCGGCCGCGGATGGCGGCCCGGAGCCGCTCTCGGCGCTGCCCATGCTCTCGCCCGGCGAGCGCCATCAGCTGCTCGGCGAGGCGGGCGGCGGCGCCACCGCCGCCTCTGCCCTCCCCGCCACCCCCGCCCCCCCCGCCGATACCGGCGCCGGGGCGCTGCCCGGCACCGCCTGCCTGCATCACCTCTTCGCGCGGCAGGCGCGGCTGCGGCCGGCGGCGCCGGCGGTGGTCATGGGGGTGGAGGCGCTCACCTACGGCGAGCTCGACGTGGCTTCAGCGGCGCTGGCCCGCCGGCTGCGCCGCCTGGGCGCCGGGCCGGAGGTGGTCGTGGGCATCTGCCTGGAGCGCTCGCCGCGCCTGGTGGTGGCGCTGCTCGGCGTGCTGCGCGCGGGCGGCGCCTATCTGCCGCTCGATCCGGCCTATCCGCGCGAGCGCCTGGGCTGGCTGGCGCGCGACGCCGGCGCGGCGGTGGTGGTGACGGAGCGCGGCCTGACGGAGAGGCTCGGCGAGGCGCTGGCCGGCACCGGCGCGGTCCTGGTCAGCCTGGACGAGCCGGGAGCGGAGGAGCCGGGCATCGGCGCCGCCTCGGCCGCCGCCGCCGGGCCGGAGGCCGAGGCGGCGGTCCACCCGGAGAACCTGGCCTACGTGATCTATACCTCGGGTTCGACGGGCCGGCCGCGCGGCGTGATGGTGACCCATGCCAACGCCAGCCGCCTGCTCTCCGCCACCGCTCCCTGGTTCGGCTTCGGCGAGCGCGACGTCTGGACGCTCTTCCACTCCTTCGCCTTCGACTTCTCGGTGTGGGAGATCTGGGGCGCCCTGGCCCACGGCGGCCAGCTGGTGGTGGTGCCGCGCACGGTGGCGCGCTCGCCGGAGACGTTCTACGAGCTGCTCGTGCAGGAGGGCGTGACGGTGCTCAACCAGACGCCGCCCGCCTTCCGCCAGCTGATCGCCGCCGAGACGGCGCTCGGCGCCTCGCCCGAGCTGCGCCTGCGGCTGGTGATCTTCGGCGGCGAGGCGCTGGAGTTCCACAGCCTGGCGCCCTGGGTCGAGCGCCACGGCACCGGCCGGCCGCGGCTGGTCAACATGTACGGCATCACCGAGACCACCGTGCACGTCACCTACCGGCCGGTGACCGCCGAGGAGGTCGGCGCCGGCGCCGCCAGCCTGATCGGCGAGCCGATCCCCGACCTCACCCTCCATCTCGCCGGCCGCGACCTCGGGCTGCAGCCGCTGGCCGCGCCGGGCGAGCTGTGGGTGGGCGGCGCGGGCGTGGCGCGCGGCTATCTCGGGCGGCCGGACCTCACCGCCGCGCGGTTCGTGCCCGATCCCTGGGGGAGCGAGCCGGGGGCGAGGCTCTACCGTTCGGGCGACCTCGGCCGGCGCCGCGCCGACGGCGACGTCGAGTACCTCGGCCGCATCGATCACCAGGTCAAGCTGCGCGGCTTCCGCGTCGAGCTGGGCGAGATCGAGGCGGCGCTCACCGCCCAGCCCGGAGTGCGCGAGGCGGTGGTGCTGGTCGAGGACCGCGGCGCCGACGACCGCCGGCTGCTGGCCTTCGTCACCGCCGCGCCGGAGGGCGCGCCGGCGCCGCACCTGCTGCGCGAGGCGCTCGCCGCCGCGCTGCCCGAGCACATGCTGCCGGCGGCGATCCTGCCGGTGCCCGTCCTGCCGCTGACCGTCAACGGCAAGGTGGACCGGGCGGCGCTCCTGGCGCTGGCGCTCGATCAGCAGGCGGAGGCGGCCGTCGCCGCCGACCCCGCCGCGGCGCCGCGCGGCGCGGTCGAGGAGGTGGTGACGGCGGTCTGGGAGCAGCTCCTCGGCCGCGAGGGCATCGGCGTGCACGACGACTTCTTCACCCTGGGCGGCCACTCGCTGCTGGCGACCAGGGTGGCCACCCGCCTGGCCGCGGTCTGCGGCGTGGAGCTGCCGGTGCGGCGGCTGTTCGAAGCTACCACCGTGGCGGCGCTGGCGCGGGTGATCGAGGAGGCGCGGCAGGCGGGCGCCGGCGCCGGCCTGGCGGCGCCGCCGCCGCTCGTGCGCGTGCCGCGGGAGGGCGAGCTGCCGCTGTCGTTCGCCCAGCAGCGGCTCTGGTTCCTGCATCAGCTGCAGCCCGGCAGCGCCGCCTACAACATGCCCTGGGCGGCGGAGCTGCGCGGCACGGTCGACGCCGGGCGGCTGCTCGCCGCCTTCCAGGAGGTGGTGTGCCGCCACGAGGTGCTGCGCACCACCTTCGCCGTCGCCGGCCACGGCGCGCGCGGCGCGGTCCAGGTCGTCGGCCGGCCGCCGCGGCTGGCGCTGCCGCTCGTGGACCTGGGCGGGCTGCCCGAGGCCCGGCGCGAGGGCGAGGCCGAGCGGCTGGCGGCGGCCGAGGCGCGGCGCCCGTTCGACCTGGCGGCGGGACCGCTCCTCCGTCTCGGCCTCCTGCGCCTCGCGCCGCGGCATCACGTGCTGCTGCTCACGCTGCACCACATCGTCGCCGACGGCTGGTCTCTGGGGCTGCTGCTGCGCGAGGTGGTGGCGCTCTATCGAGCGGCGGGGGTGGCGGGGGCGGTGGCGGCCGGTCCCGGGCAGCCCGCCGGCGCCGGCCTGGCGCGGCTCGCCGGTCTGCCGGATCTGCCGGTCCAGTACGCGGATTTCGCCACCTGGCAGCGCGGCTGGTTGCAGGGTGAGGCGCTCGCCGGCCAGCTCGCCTACTGGCGCGGGCAGCTCGCGGGGGCGCCGGGCCAGCTCGCCCTGCCGGCCGACCGCCCGCGCCCTGCGGTGCCGAGCGGTCGCGGCGCCGGCGTGCCGCTGGTGCTCCCGGCCGAGCTGTCGCGCCGCCTCCACGGGCTCGCCCGGAGCGCCGAGGCGACGCTGTTCATGACCCTGCTCGCCGTCTTCGGCGCCCTCCTCGGCCGCACCGCGAACCAGCAGGTGGTGCTGGTCGGCTCGCCGGTGGCCAACCGGCGGCGGCGCGAGGTCGAGGAGCTGATCGGCTTTTTCGTCAACACCCTGGTGCTGCGCGTGGACCTCGCCGGGACGGGGGCCGGGCCGAGCGTCCGCGAGCTCGTCGGGCGCGCGCGGCAGGTGGCGCTCGACGCCTACGACCATCAGGACCTGCCGTTCGAGCGCCTGGTCGACGAGGTGGCGCCGGAGCGCGACCTGCGCCAGCCGCCGTTGTTCCAGGCGATGTTGGCGCTGGAGGAGGGGGTCGAGCCGGCACTGGCGCTGCCGGGAGTGGAGGCGCGGACGGTCCCGACGCCGACCGGGGCCGCCAAGTTCGACCTGACCCTGGCCCTGGCCGCCGGCCCGGAGGGGATCGCCGGCGCCATCGAGCTCAACCGCGACCTCTTTGACACCGCCACGGTGCGGCGCCTGGCCGGCCAGCTCGTGGCCCTGCTCGAAGGCGCCGCGCTGGCGCCCGACCGCCCGGCCGCGGCGCTGCCGCTGCTCGGCGCCGCCGAGCGCCATCAGTTGCTGCACGAATGGGGAGCGTGGGGCGAGGCGCCGCCGGCCGCGGCTCTGCCGGCCCTGGGCGAGCTGTTCGCCGGCCAGGCGCTGCGCACGCCGGACGCCGCGGCGGTCACCTGCGGCGCGGTCACCCTGAGCTACGGCGAGCTGAACCGCCGTGCCAACCGCATCGCCCACCGGCTGCTCCGGCTCGGTGCCGGCCCCGAGGCGCGGATCGGCCTCTGCGCCGAGCGCTCGGCGGAGCTGATCGCCGGCCTGGTCGGCATTCTCAAGGCGGGGGCGGCCTACGTGCCGCTCGACCCCACCTACCCGCCGGCGCGCCTCGCCTACATGGTCGCCGACGCCGGCATCGGCCTGGTCGTGGGGAGCGGCACCGCGCTGGCCGCCCTGGCGTGGAGCGGCCCTGCCGTGCGGCTGGACGGCGGCACCGCGACGTCGGTGGCTCCCGGCGAGGGCCCGGCGGCCGGAGACCACGCCGCGGCGCCGGGGCGCGAGGACCTGGCGGCCGGTGGTGCGCCCGGCGGTACCGGGTTGCCTGGCGGTGCCGGGTTGCCCGGCGGCGGCGAGCCGTCGGCCGTGGTGCGCGGCGACCATCTCGCCTACGTCATCTATACCTCGGGCTCGACCGGCAACCCCAAGGGGGCGCTGGTCACCCACGCCAACGTGGTGCGCCTGTTCGCCTCGACGCGGCGGTGGTTCGGCCCCGAGCCCGACGACGTCTGGACCCTCTTCCACTCCTACGCCTTCGACTTCTCGGTGTGGGAGGCCTGGGGCGCGCTGCTGCACGGCGGCCGCCTGGTGGTGGTGCCGCGCGCCGTCGCCACGGCGCCGGATGCCTTCCTGACGCTGCTCGCGGGCGAGCGGGTGACGGTGCTCAACCAGACCCCCTCGGCCTTCGCCCAGCTGATGCGTGCCGACGAGGAGGCGGCGCGGCCCGGTGACCTCGCCGCCCTGCGCCTGGTGATCTTCGGCGGCGAGGCGCTGGAGGTGCCGCGCCTCGCGCCCTGGTTCGCGCGGCACGGCGATGCGCGGCCACGGCTGATCAACATGTACGGCATCACCGAGACCACCGTGCACGTGACCTGCCGGCCGCTCGCCGCCGCCGACGCTGTGCCGGGGAGCGGCAGCGTCATCGGCCCGCCGCTCGGCGACCTTACGGTACGCCTGCTCGACGCCGCCCAGGAGCTGGTGCCGGTCGGGGTGCCGGGAGAGATCTGCGTCGGCGGCGCCGGCGTGGCGCGCGGCTATCTCGGCCGCCCCGAGCTGACCGCGGCGCGCTTCATCCCCGACCCCACGCCGACGATGAGAGCCGCGGGAGGCGGGGGAGAGATGGGAGCCGTGGGAGCTGCCGAGGAGCCGCGGCACGGGGTCCGACCCGGGGCGCGCCTCTACCGCTCGGGCGACCTCGCACGCTTCACCGCCGCGGGGGAGCTGGAGTACCTGGGGCGCATCGACGACCAGGTGAAGATCCGCGGCTTCCGCGTCGAGCTCGAAGAGATCCAGGCGGCCCTCCTGGAGCATCCGGCGGTGCGCGAGGCGGTGGTGCTGCTGCGCCAGGAGGAGGGGGGCGACCGCCGCCTGATCGCCTATGCCGTGCCGCGCTCCGGCCTGCGGCCGGCGGCCGGCGAACTGCGCGCCCTGCTCGCCGCACGGCTCCCGGACTACATGGTGCCCGCCCGCTTCGTGCTGCTCGACGCGCTGCCGCTGACCGCCAACGGCAAGGTGGACCGCCGGGCGCTCCTCGGCCTGTCCACCGCGCGGCGCGAGGAGGAGCTGGTCTACACGCCACCGCGCAACGAGCGGGAGGCCGCCCTGGTGGAGATCTGGGAGCAGGTGCTGGGCCTCGACCGGGTGGGGATCGACGACCCGTTCTGGGCGCTCGGCGGCGACTCGATCCTCGCCATCCGCGTGCGCGCCCTGGCGGAGCGGCGCGGCATCCGCCTGGCTCTGCATCAGCTGTTCGAGCATCCGACCCCGCGCCGCCTCGCCGGCCACTTGGCGCCGATCGCGCCCATGGCTCCGACCTCGCCGACATCGCCGACGTCGCCGATGTCGCCGATGCCGCCGTCGCCGGCGGCAGAGGCGGCGGATGAGGCCCCGGCGCCGCCGGCGCCCTTCTCCCAGGTCGCGCCGGCCGACCGCCAGGCGCTGCCGGCCGGCCTGGACGACGCCTACCCGCTGACCGCGCTGCAAACCGGCATGCTGTTCCATGCCGGCCTCACCGCCGCCGCGACGGTCTACCACAACGTCGCCAGCGTCGAGGTCGAGGGGCGCTGCGAGCCCCAGGCGCTGCACACCGCCGTGGCGCGGCTGCTGGCGCGCCACGCCGTGCTGCGCACCAGTTTCGACACCGCGGGCTTCAGCGTGCCGCTGCAGCTGGTGCACGCGCGCGTCGCCGTGCCGCTCGCGGTGGAGGATCTGCGCGCCCTGCCGGCCGCCGCGCGGGAGGCGGCGGTCGCGGCCTCCTTCGCCGCCGAGCAGCGGCGGAAGCTCGCCGTGCACCGCGCGCCGCTCGTGCGCTTCCGCGTGCAGCTGCTCGACGCCGGGCGGTTCGTCTTCACCTGGGCGGAGCATCACGCCATCCTCGACGGCTGGAGCGTCGCGGCGATGGTCGCCGAGCTGTTCGCGCTCTACCGGCGCGAGTTGCGGCGGGACCGCGCGCCGCTGCCGCCGTCCCCCCCGCCGCCGGTCGCGCGCTTCGCCGACCTGGTGGCCCTGGAGCGGCAGGCCGTCGCCGCCGAGGCGAGCCGCCGCTTCTGGCTGTCGAAGCTCGCGGATGCGCCCGAGCCGCGGCTGCCGCGTCCGCCGCTCCCGCCGGTGACCAGGTCCGCCGGGGCCGCCGAGGGCGGGGGGACGTCCGGCGGCGAGGGCGCGGCGGGCCGCGGCGAGCGGCTGGTGAGGCTCGCTCCCGACCTCGCGGCGCGGCTGCGGCAGATCGCCGCCCGCGCCGGCGTGCCGCTCAAGAGCGTGCTGATCGCCGCCCACCTGCGGGTGCTGGCGGCGGTGACCGGGCAGCCGGACGTGGTGACCGGGCTGATCGTCAACGGCCGGCCGGAGGGGCCCGACGGCGACCGGGCGCTGGGTCTTTTCCTCAACACGGTGCCGCTGCGCCTGCGGCTCGGCGGCGGCAGCTGGCTGGCGCTGATCGAGCAGGCGATGGCGGCCGAGGGCGAGCTTTTGCCGCACCGGCGCTACCCCTTGGCCGAGCTGCAGCGCCTGCTCGGCGGCCGGGCGCCGTTCGCCGCCGCGTTCAACTTCATCCATTTCCATGTCCTGGAGCAGATGCGGGGGGAGGCCGGGGAGCTGCGGCTGGGCGCTCTGCGCGCTTCGGCCGAGACCCACTTCCCGTTCGCCGCCGCCTTCTCCCTCGATCCGGCGAGCGCGGCGCTGAGCATCCTCCTGGAACACGACCGCGCGGCGCTCGGGGCGGCGCAGGTGCAGGCGCTCGGCGAGCGCTACCGGCAGGCGCTCGCGGCGCTCGCCGGACAGCCCGAGGCGCCGTGGGACGCGGTGCCGCTGCTCGCCGCCGGCGAGCGCCATCAGCTGCTCGTGGAGTGGAACGACACCGCCGCCGCGGTGCCGGACCGCCCGGTGCACGAGCAGATCGACGCGGCAGCGGCGGCGCGTCCCGACGCCGTGGCGGTGGTCCTGGGCGACCGCTGCCTGAGCTACGGCGAGCTGCGCCGGAGCGCGAACCGGCTGGCCCACCGCCTGCGCCGCCTGGGGGTTGGTCCCGACGCACCGGCCGGCGTGCGCGCCGAGCGCTCGCCCGAGCTGGTCGTGGCGGCCTTGGCCGTCCTCAAGGCCGGGGGCGCCTTCGTGCCCCTCGATCCGGAGCTGCCGACGGAGCGGCTGGACCTCATCGTCGCGGACGCCGGCCTGGCGGTGCTGCTCGCCGGTTCGGCGGGCGCCGTCCCCCTCGACCCGCGGGCGCCGGAGACCGCGCGCCAGAGCCCGCTCGATCCGCCGCCGCTCGCCACCGCCGGCAACCTGGCCTACGTCATCTACACCTCGGGCTCGACCGGCAGGCCCAAGGGGGTGGTGGTCGAGCACCGCTCGCTCGCCAACTACCTCGCCGCCAGCGCCCGGGCGTTCGGCGTGACCGCGGACGACCGCGGCCTGCAGATGAACTCCCTCAACTTCGACCTCAGCGTCCAGGAGATCTTCCTCTGCCTGGCCACCGGCGCCACCCTGGTGCTGCGCGATGAGGCGATGGCCGGCGCGCCGGCCCATTTCCTGGCGGCGCTCGCCGCCCGCCAGATCAGCTTCCTGTCGCTCACCTCCGCCTTCTGGCACGAGCTGGTGGCGGCGCTCGGCGCCGGCGCCGCGGCGTGGCCGGCCTGCCTGCGCAGCCTCAACGTCGGGGGCGACCGGCTGAGCGCGGAAGCCGCCAGCCGGTGGCTGGCGCGGCCGCCCGCGGGGACCACGGTGATGCACTGCTACGGCCCGACCGAGGCGACGATCATCTGCGTCCGCGCCCCCTTGGCGCCGCCGGCGCCGGAAGTGCCGCTCGGGCGCCCCATCCCCAACGCCCGCCTGTACGTGCTCGACGCGGCGCTGCAGCCGCTGCCGGCCGGCACCCCGGGCGAGCTGCACATCGGCGGCGCGGTGCTGGCCCGCGGCTATCTCGGGCGCCCCGACCTGACCGCGGCGGCGTTCCTGCCCGATCCGTACGCCGCCGTGCAGGGGGCGCCGGGGGCGCGCATGTACCGCACCGGCGACCTGGTGCAGGAGCTTGCCGGCGGCGAGCTGGAGTTCCGCGGGCGCGCCGACCACCAGATCAAGCTTCACGGCTTCCGCATCGAGCTGGGCGAGATCGAGGCCGCCTTGGCCCGCCACCCGCGGGTGCGCGAGGCGGTGGTGCTGCTGCGCGAGGACGGCGGTGGCGGAGCCGGAGACGGGACCGACCGCAGCGACCGCCGGCTGGCCGCCTACGTGGTGCCCGCCGCCGGACCGCCGCCCGCGGTCCGCGAGCTGCAGCGCCACCTGCGCGGCCAGGTGCCCGCCTACATGATGCCCTCGGCCTTCGTCTTGCTCGACCGCCTGCCGCTCACCGCCCATCACAAGGTGGACCGGCAGGCGCTGCCGGTTCCGGTGAGCGGGCGCCCTGGCCAGGACCGGGCGCACCTGGCGCCGCGCGACGCCCTGGAGATGCAGCTCGCCGCGCTCTGGGAGGAGCTGCTGCCGGTGCGGCCGATCGGCGTCCGCGACGACTTCTTCGAGCTGGGCGGCCACTCGCTGCTCGCCGTGCAGCTGCTCGCACGCCTGCACCGCCGCCTCGGCCGCAGCCTGCCGGCGGCGGAGCTGCTGCGCCATCCCACGATCGAGGCGCTGGCGGCGCGGCTGCGCGAGGAGGGGGAGCCCACCCACCGCGCGGCCCTGGTGCCGCTCGCCCAGGGTGCCGCGCCGCCCCTCTTCTGCGTCCATCCGGTGGGCGGCGAGGTGCTCTGCTACGTCCATCTGGCGCGCGAGCTGGCGCCGGTGCGCGCGGTCTGCGGCCTGCAGGTGCCCGACGCGGCGGACCTGGACGGGGGTGGCGGCGCCGGCCGGGTGGCCTGGGGATCGATCGAGGAGATGGCGGCCCATTACGTAAAGCGGGTCCGCGAGGTGCAGCCCAGGGGTCCCTACGTCCTGGGCGGCTGGTCGCTGGGCGGTGTGGTGGCGTTCGAGATGGCGCGCCAGCTGACCCGGGCCGGCGAGGCGGTCGAGCTGGTGGCGCTGATCGATTCCCAGGCGCCGGAGCCCGCGGCGGCGGGTTCAGCACCGCCCGGTGACCCGCTCGACGAGGCGCGGCTGGCGCTGCTCTTCGCCGGCGATCTGGCGCGGCTCGGCGGCATCGAGCTGCCGGAGCGGCCGGTCCTCTCCGGGGCATCGTCCGCCGCCGCCATGGACGGGCCGCCGCGCGGCGCATCCCAGCGCGAGGCGCCGCCGGCCGCCCCGCCCGAGCTGCCGGCAGGGCTGGCCGGCCAGGATGGCAGGGCGGTCCTCGCCTGGGTCGCCGCCGAGGCCGAGAGGCGGGGCCTGCCGCATCTCGGGCTCGACGCCGGCGAGCTGGAGCGGCGCTTCGCCACCTTCGCCGCCAACTACCGCGCCGTCGAGCGCTACCGCCCGGCGCCCGGCGCCGGCGCCGCGCCGCTGCTGCTGTTCCGGGCGCGCGGTGCGAAAGGCAGCGGCGGGGCTGAGGGCCTCCCTCCGGCTGCCGAGCCGCCGGCCGATCTCGGCTGGCAGCGCTGGGC
>JASLEW010000532.1 GCA_030150965.1 Thermoanaerobaculia bacterium
GACCGCGGTGCCACGAAGGCGCCGCCGGCCGGGCGCGCGCCGCCGGCTTCCGGCGGGGCGGGCAGCGCCCGGCGGTCCACCTTGCCGCTCGGCGACAGGGGGAAGGCCGCCAGCACCACGACGTCCTGCGGCACCATGTGCTCGGGCAGGCGCTGCCGCAGGTGCTCGCGCAGGCCGGCCAGATCCAGGCCGCCGGACCCGTCCGGGCCGGCCGGAGGGGAAGCGCCGGCGCCCGCAGCGCTCCGGCCGGCCGTCGCCCCGGCACCTTCCGCCGCGCTCTCCGGGCCGGTGAGTGCGCCGCCGGCACCGGCGCTGCTGCCGGCGCCGAGCAGCGTGACGTAGGCCACCAGGCGCGGGCTGCCGGCGCTGCCCTGCCGCACGGTGACCGCCGACTCGCGCACCGCCGGGTGGGCGTTGAGCGCCGCCTCGATCTCGCCCAGCTCGATGCGGAAGCCGCGGACCTTCACCTGGTGGTCGAGGCGCCCGAGGAACTCGATGGCGCCGTCGGGCCGCTGGCGCGCCAGGTCGCCGGTGGCGTAGAGGCGCTCGCCCGCTCCGCCCAGGGGGCTGGGGACGAAGCGCTCGGCGGTCAGCTCCGGGCGCCGCAGGTAGCCGCGCCCGAGGCCGGCGCCGCCGATGTGCAGGTGCCCCGGCACGCCGGCGGGCACCAGGGCGCCCGCCGGATCGAGCAGGTGGATGCGCAGATTGGCGATCGGCCGCCCGATCGGCACGCCGCGCCAGCCGGCGGGCTCGCGATTGCAGGGCCAGGCGGTCACGTCCACCGCCGCCTCGGTGGGGCCATAGAGGTTATGCAGCGCGGCGCCGCCCAGGCGCGCGGCGCAGCGCTCGGCGAGGTCGGCGGGCAGCGCCTCGCCGCTCGCGATCACCCGCCGCAGGCCGGCGGCATCCTGGAGCCGCGGCTCCTCGAGGAAGGCCTGCAACATCGAGGGGACGAAGTGCAGCGTGGTCACCGCCTGGCGGGCGACGAGCGCCGTCAGGTAGGCGCTGTCCTGCTGCCCTCCGGGGCGCGCCAGCACCAGCCGGGCGCCGGTCAGGAGCGGCCAGAACAGCTCCCAGACCGACACGTCGAAGCTCACCGGCGTCTTTTGCAGCACTCCCTCGCCGGGAGCCAGACGGTACTCCTCCTGCATCCAGAGCAGGCGGTTGACGATCGCGCGGTGCGGGATCATCGCCCCCTTGGGGCGGCCGGTCGAGCCCGAGGTGTAGATCACGTAGGCCAGGTTGTCCGGGTCCGCGGCCCCCGCGGGCCGCACGGCGCTCTCTCCGGCATCCGGGGCGGCATCCAGGCAGAGCGTCACCGCGGCGCCGCCCGGCAGGCCGGCGCGCAGGCGCTGGTGGGTGAGGAGGACCGGGACGCGCGAATCCTCCATCATGAACGCCAGGCGGTCGGCCGGGTAGGCGGGGTCGAGCGGCAGGTAGGCGCCGCCCGCCTTGAGCACCCCGAGGAGGGCGACCAGCAGCTCGAACGAGCGCTCCATCGCCACGCCGACCGCCACGTCCGGCCCGACGCCGAGCTGCCGCAGCCGGTGCGCCAGGTGGTTGGCCCGCCGGTCGAGCTGGGCGTAGGTGAGCGTGCGCTCCTCGTGGACCAGCGCCACCGCCCCCGGCGTGCGGTCGGCCTGGGCCTCGATCAGCGCATGCAGGCAGACGCCGTCCCAGCCCGGCCACCAGACGACATCCGTGGCGTTCCATTCGGCCGCCACCTGATGGCGCTCGGCGGCCGAGAGCAGCGGCAGCGCCGAGAGGCGCCGCCCCGGATCGGCCGCCGCGCCGCCCAGCAGCCGCACGAAATGGCCGCCCAGGCGCCCGATGGTGGCGGCGTCGAACAGGTCGCGGTTGTACTTGAGCACCGCCGCCAGGCCGCCGTCCGTGGGCAGCAGCGACACCGCCAGGTCGAAGCGGGCGGTGCCGTTGTCGGCCTCCCAGGCGCGCAGCGCGAGGCCCGGCACCGCGGGCAGCGCCAGGGGCGCGTTCTGCAGCACCAGCATCACCTGCACGACCGCCGGATGCGACAGGTCGCGCTCCGGCTGCAGCTCGTCCACCAGGCGCTCGAACGGCACGTCGCGGCCGGCCAGGGTCGCGAGCACCTCGCGGCGGGCGCGGCCGAGCAGCTCGCCGACGGTGGGATCGCCGGCGAGGTCGCCGCGCAGCGCCAGGGTGTTGACAAACAGGCCGATCAGCGGCTCCAGCTCCACCCGGTCGCGGTTGGCCGCCGCCGTGCCCAGGACCAGGTCGGGCTGCGCCGTCCAGCGCAGGAGCAGCGCCTGGAAGCCGGCCACCAGCGCCATGAACAGGCTCGCCCCGTGGCGCTCGGCCAGCTGCCGCAGGGCGGCGGCGAGCGGCGGCGGCAGCTGCACGGTGAGATGGGCGCCGCGGTAGCGCTGCACCGGCGGGCGCGGACGGTCGGACGGCAGCGTCAGCACCCGCGGAGCGCCCCGCAGCCGCGCGGCGGCGGCGGCGAGACGCGCGGCGAAGGCGCCGCCGGTCGGGCGCCCCTCCTGCCAGAGGGCGTAGTCGCCGTATTGCAGGGGGAGCGGCGGCAGCACCGCGGAGCCATCGGAGTGATCAGAGCCGGCGGCGGCCAGGGCGGCGTAGAGCGCCATCACCTCGCGCACCAGGACGCCCAGCGACCAGCCGTCGCTGACGATGTGGTGGATCACGAGCTGCAACTGGTGCTCGCCGGCGGCGAGCCGCACCAGGCGCGCCCGCAGCAGCGGGCCGTGCGCCAGATCGAACGGCTGCCGGCCCGCCTCCCGCTCC
>JASLEW010000562.1 GCA_030150965.1 Thermoanaerobaculia bacterium
GGCCGCGCATCCAGCGCGGGCGCCGGGAGAGCGCCGCGCCCAGCTCCGGCGCCGGCGTGGCGAGGAGCCGCGCGAAGCCGCCGGCGTCCAGCCGCTGGAGGGCCAGGCGCCTGGCGAAGCGCTCCTCCGAGCGGAAGGGGCCGAGCGCGCGCCACTGCGCGAGGCGCCAGCGCGCCGCCGCGGCGGCAGCGCTCTCCTGCTGCGGATCCCCCGCCGCGCCGGGTTGCGCCGGGCTCCCTGCCTCCACGGCAGGGCAAACCGTGGCGTCCGCCGCGGCGGCGGACCGAAGGGCAGCTTCGAGCGCCTCCGCCCGCTCGGCCAGGGTGAGCGCGCGGCAGGCGTCGGCGAAGGCGACGAGCGGATCGGCGGGCACGGGAGCCAGGCGGCAGGCGGGAAACGGCGCGGTCGAGGAGGGTGGTGATGAGGGCGGGGGGGGGCCCCGGGGAGCGCCCCCGCCCTCGGTGCCCGGCAGCGCTCTACCCGGTCGTCACCGGGCAGCCGCAGGCCCGCCAGTTGCCGAAGGTGAAGGCGGTGCAGGTCAGCGCGGTGGTGATGACGGCGCCGCCGACACCCCGCAGCTCGTCCTCGTGCAGCTCGATCAGTCCGGCCGGATGGGCCGGCAGGGCGCCCAGCTCCTCGGCGCCCAGCGTGCTCCGGTAGACCGGGTCCTTCCACGCGCGGATCACATCGGTCTTGTTCATGGTCCCAACCTCCTTGCTGCCGCGGCTCCCCGCGGCGGTTGACGGTCCTCCCTCCCACTTAAAGCAGTAACGGTTTTCGTGCGGAGGGGGACACGCGGGGCGCCGGGAGCCCGGCGCTCACCGCCCCGTGCGGCGCCCGGCCCAGGCCGCGGCCGGCCGGCCGATGGGGTGCGGTAGCATGCCATCCATTGCGCAGCGGGATGTCGAGATCCCGCCTCCGGCTCCGACCTTCCCATGACAGCGCACTCATTCCGGGGCGCTGGAACGGACCAGGAGCGAACGCCATGAAATACATGCTGATGATGAGCTCATCCCGCGACGGCTACGAGCAGTACGCGCGGTGGCCGAAGGACGTCCTCCAGGCGAACATCGCCTTCATGATGCAGTTCAGCGCCAGGCTGCGCGCCGCGGGCGAGCTGGTGAGCACCGAGGGGCTGGCCTCGCCCGCCCAGGCGAAGCTGGTGCGCGCCGGCCAGGACGGCAAGCCGGTCACCGACGGCGTCTTCCCCGAGGCCAAGGAGTACCTCGCCGGTTACTGGATCGTGGACGTGGACAGCCCCGAGCGGGCGTACCAGATCGCCGCCGAGGCGTCCACCGCGCCGGGCATCGGCGACCAGCCCCTCCAGATCGAGGTGCGCGAGATCATGAGCGGCCGGCCCAAGGAGCTCGGTTGACGGCGCCGCCGCTGTCCGAGGCCGCCGAGCGCCTGCTGCGCGACCTGGCGCCGCAGGTGCTCGGCGCGGTGGTGCGCCGCGGCGGCGATCGGCGCGATTTCGCCGCCGCCGAAGACGCGGTGCAGGAGGCGCTGATCGCCGCCGCGGCGCAGTGGCCGCGCGACGGCGTCCCGGACAACCCGCGCGGCTGGCTGATCCGGGTGGCGCTGCGGCGGATGACCGATCACCTGCGCAGCGAGATCTCGCGCCGCCAGCGCGAGGCCGCGGTGGCCGCCGAGGCTCCCGCCGCCGCGGCGCCCGCGGACGGCGGGGAGCCGGAGATCGACCCCTGCGGTCCCATCGATCCCTTCGATCCCGAGGACACGCTCGTCCTGCTGTTCATGTGCTGCCATCCGGCGCTCTCGCCGGCCTCCGCCATCGCGCTCACCCTGCGCGCGGTGGGCGGCCTGACCACGGCGGAGATCGCGCGGGCGTTCCTGGTGCCCACCGCGACGATGGCGCAGCGCATCAGCCGCGCCAAGCAGACCCTCAGGGCGGCGGGCGTCCCCTTCCGCCTGCCGGACGCCGGGGAGCGCGCCGAGCGGCTCGGCCCGGTGCTGCACGTCCTCTACCTGGTGTTCAACGAGGGCTACACGACGAGCGCCGGCGCCGAGCTCCACCGCGCCGACCTGTCGAGCGAGGCGATCCGCCTGGCGCGGACCGTCCACCGGCTGCTGCCGGGGCACGCGGAGGCCGCGGGGCTGCTGGCGCTGATGCTGCTGACCGACGCCCGCCGGGCGGCGCGCACCGGGCCGGGCGGCGAGCTGGTGCCGCTCGACGAGCAGGACCGGACGCTGTGGGACGCCGGGGCGATCGCCGAGGGCGTGGCGCTGGTCAGCGGCGCCCTGCGCCGCGGCGCGGTCGGCGAGTACCAGCTGCAGGCGGCCATCGCCGCCGTGCACGACGAGGCGCCGCGCGCCGAGGACACCGACTGGCCGCAGATCCTCGCCCTCTACGGCGTGCTCCGGCGGATGTCCGACAACCCGATGGTGGCGCTCAATCACGCCGTCGCCACCGCCATGGTGCACGGTCCCGCCGCCGGCCTCGGCCTGCTGCGCGCGCTCGACGGCGACGAGCGGCTGAGCGGCAACCACCGGCTGGACGCGGTGCGCGCTCACCTGCTCGAACGGCAGGGCGATCTGCCGGCCGCGGCGGCATGCTACCGCGCGGCGGCGGAGAGGACGGCCAACCTGCCGGAGCGCAACTACCTGCTGATGCGCGCGGCGCGCCTGGGCGAGGTCAGGGCGGGGGACGGCGGCGCCCCGGCGCCCGCCGGCCGCGCCCCGGCGGCGCGGTCCTGAGCGCGGCGCGGCCGGCTCGTGCCGCTCGGCTGCCGCGTCTCAGCCACCGCTCTCTGCCCCGCCGGCAGCCTCGGTGGCCAGGGCCTCGACCACCGCGACGCTCCGCAGCAGCTCCGCCGGGATGCCGTGGCGCCGCTGGAGATAGGCCGGGCTGTTGAAGGTGACCCACACCCTGCCCTCGGCATCCTCGGCGACCAGGATCTTGAGCGGCAGGTCGATGGCGCTGCTCGGCGCCGCCACCATCAGCGGCGTGCCGGCCCTGGGGCTGCCGAAGATCAGCAGCTTGGTGGGGCGCATCGAGAGCCCCACCCTGGCCGCCTCGCCGCCGTGATCGACCAGGGCGAAGAGGGCGACGCCCCGTGCTCTCAGGATGCCGGTCAGCCGCTCCACGGTCTCATCCACCGAGTGGCGGCTGGGCTTGCTGACGAGCCCGTTGTCAGGTGCCGGCGTCATGACCTCTCCCTCCCGCCTTCAGCAGCCGTTGCCGACCGCCGCCTGGCCGGCCCGGGGCGTCGCCGGACCGCTCAGCAGCAGGTGATGGCCTTCAGGCAGGCCGAGCCGCCGCAGTCCGCGCTCGTGTTGCAGTCCGGGATGCGCGTGCAGCTGCACCGGCAGAAGCCATGATAGACCACGGCCTGGGCCAGCGCCGGGCTCTTGGCGCCCCTGGCGTCGGCGTCAAGACCGCAGACCGGCCCCGACGGGTTGCCAAGGCGGCCGGAGGCGGCGAGAGCGCCCGCCGGGGGTGTGAGGTCCAGCGCCTGGCCGCAGGCCGCCGCCGGCGCCATCGCCGGTGATGCTGCCTCCGGTGCGCTGGCGAGGACCGGCGCGGTGGCGGGTGCCGCGGCGGCGGCGGGCGTGGCGCCGGAGGAGGGAAGGGCGGCCAGCAGGGCGCAGGCGGCCAGGACGAGGATGCCGGCGGTGAGGTTTCTCTGCATGTTCATCAACCTCTCTCCTTTCGTAACAAGCCTCCACTGTAAGAGAGGTGTGCGGGAGCGCGCGGCCGGGACCTTTCCCGGCGGCTCATCCCCGCCGCCATGAGCGCCGCGACGCGCGGGCACCTTCAAGAGCTGGCGAGCGCGGGGGCGGCGCCGCGGCTCCTCGCCCGCGCCGCCGCCCAGCAGCTCCGCAGAACCCCCTCCAGCTTGCGGACCCCCGCCTCGATCTCCGCCTGGCCGGTGCAGGCGTAGCCCAGCACCAGGCCGGAGAGGGGCGGCGCCGCGGCGAGATAGGTGAGCGAGAGCGGCATCGCGAAGAGGCCCCGCTCGGCGGCCAGGTGGGCGACCTGGAAATCGTTCACACCCGGCGGCAGGACCGCCACCAGGTGCATCCCGGCCGGCTCCTGGCGGACCTGCAGGGCGCCGTCCGGCTCGCCGCCGCTTCCGGCGAGCGGTGGCAGGGCGGCGAGCGCCGCCACCAGGGCGTCCCGCCGCTGATGATAGAGCTGGCGCATCCGCCGCAGGTGGCGGGCGAAGTGGCCCTCGTTGATGAAATCCTCGAGCACCGACTGGGCGAGCGTCGAGGGGAAGATGTCCAGCGCCTCGCGCACCGCGGCGAAGCGCGGCACGAGGTCGGGCGGCAGCACCATGTAGCCGAGCCGCAGGGCGGGGAACAGGACCTTGCTGAAGGTGCCGATGTAGATCACCCGGTCGTCGCGGTCGAGGCCCTGGAGCGCGGCGATCGGCAGCCCCTGGTAGCGGTACTCGCTGTCGTAGTCGTCCTCCAGGATCCAGGCGCCGCTGTCGCGCGCCCACTCGAGCAGCTGCAGCCGCCGCGACGCGCTCATCGTCATGCCCAGCGGATACTGATGCGACGGCGTGACGTAGACCGCCCGCGCCCGCGGCGAGCGGCGGATGCCCGCGGCGACGTCCAGCCCCTCGGCGTCGACCGGCACCGGCACCAGCCGCGCCCCCGCCATCGCCAGCGCATCGCGGGCGCCCAGGTAGCCAGGCTCCTCGATCCACACCCGGCTGCCGGGGTCGAGGAGCACCCGGCAGGCGAGCGCCAGCGCCTGCTGCGAGCCGCTGACCACCAGCACCTGCTCGGCCTCGCAGCGCACGGCGCGCGAGGTCCTGAGGTACGCCGCCACGGCGGCGCGGAAGCCCGGCTCGCCCAGCGCGCCGCTATAGGCGAGCAGGCGGACGCTGCGGTCCCGGCCGTGGCGCCCCACCAGCCGCGACCAGGTCTCGAACGGAAAGTGATCGATCGCCGGCTGGGTGACGCGGAAGGCTCCCCACCCGTAATGCCAGGGCTCGAAGCGCGGCGCCGCCTGCGCCTCCGGCACCCGTGCCAGGCGCCGCGGGGCGGGGCGCGGC
>JASLEW010000624.1 GCA_030150965.1 Thermoanaerobaculia bacterium
GCGGCGGTGTGTCCGGCGCCGCGCCGGGCTTCGCCGGCGCCGCTGGCTCCGGCGATGCAGGCGGCCTCAGCGGCGCCGCAGGGCTCGATGGCCTCGGCGATGCCGCGGCCCTGGCCTACGTGATCTACACCTCGGGATCGACCGGCGTCCCCAAGGGGGTGGCGATCACCCACGGCAACGCCGTCGCCTTCCTCGACTGGTGCGCCGCGGCCTTCCCGCGGCAGGCGTTCGCCGGCCTCCTGGCCGCGACCTCGATCAGCTTCGACCTGTCGGTGTTCGAGATCTTCGGCACGCTCGCGCGCGGCGGCACCGTGGTGCTGGCGGAAAACCTTTTCGATGCCTCCGCCTGGGACGGCGGCTGGCCGGTGACGCTCCTCAACACGGTGCCGTCGCTGCTCGATCAGCTGCTGACCCGGCGGCGCCTGCCGCCCGAGGTGGGCATCGTCAACCTGGCCGGCGAGGCGCTGAGCGGGGCGCTGGTCGAGCGGGTGCGGGCGCAGCGCCCGGAGGCGGCGGTGCTGAACCTCTACGGTCCCACCGAGGCCACCACCTACGCCACCTGGGCGCGCGCCGGGGTGCCGGGAGGCGGCCCGGCCGCTCCCCATCCCCCGCGTGACGGCGAAGCTCCGGCCGCGGAGCGCCCCGCCGCCGCGGGCCCGGTCCCGGCGCCGCCGATCGGCCGGCCGGTGGCCGGCACCCGCGTCTACGTGCTCGACGCGGCGGGCGCGCCGTTGCCCGAGGGGGTTCCCGGCGAGCTGTGCATCGGCGGCCTGGGCGTGGCGCGCGGCTACCTGCGCCGTCCCGGCCTCACCGCCGAGCGCTTCGTGCCGGACGGCTTCGGGCCGCCGGGCGGGCGCCTCTACCGCACCGGCGACCTCGCGCGCTGGCGCGCCGGCGGCCTCCTCGAGTACCTGGGGCGCCTCGACCACCAGGTGAAGCTGCGCGGCTTCCGCATCGAGCCGGGCGAGGTTGAGGCGGCGCTGCGCGAGAGCCCGCTGATCCGCGAGGCCGCGGTGCTGCTGCGCGAGGACGAGCCGGGAAACCGCCGCCTGGTGGCCTACCTGGTGACGGCGCCCGCGGCCGCCGCGGACCGGCGCCTCCTTCCTGCCGCCGGGGCTCCGCCGGAGCCCGGTGCCCGCGAGGGGCCGCCTCCGCCTCACGCCGCGCCGTCCACCCCCGCGACGCCGCCGGGGGCCACGCCCGCCGCCCCCACGGCCGCAACGGTCCCCATGGCCGCAACGGCGGCGGCCCTGCGCCGGCACTGCCAGGAGCGGCTGCCGAGCCACATGGTGCCGGCGGCGTTCGTGGTGCTGGAGCGCCTGCCGCTCACCCCCAACGGCAAGATCGACCGCCGGGCGCTGCCGGCGCCCGAGGCGGGCGTGCACCCTCCCGCCGGCACGTTCGTTTCACCGGCGACGCCGATGGAGGAGATCGTCGCCGCCCTGTGGGCCGAGGTGCTGGGACGCGAGCGCGTCGGGGCGCAGGACGACTTCTTCACCGACCTGGGCGGCCACTCGCTGCTGGCCACCCAGGTGGTGGCCCGGGTGCGCGAGCGGCTGGGCCTGGAGCTGCCCCTGCGCTCGCTCTTCGAGGCGCCGACGGTGGCGGCCTGGGCGGCGCGGCTGGAGCAGGCCCCGGCCTCGACCGCGCCGCCCCTGGCGCGCCGCGAGGGTCCGGCGGCGGCGCCCGGCGCCGAGCTGCCGCTGTCGTTCGCCCAGGAGCGGCTGTGGTTCCTGGAGCAGCTCAGCCCTGGCCTCGCGGTCTACAACCTGCCGGTGGCGGTGCGGCTGCGCGGGCGCCTCGACCTGCCGGCGCTCGGCCGGGCGCTCCACGCCGTGGTGCGCCGCCACCAGGCGCTGCGCACCCGCTTCCGCTTCAGCGCGGGCCGTCCGGTGCAGATCGTCCTGGCGCCGGACGCGGTCGCGGTGCCGCTGCCCCTCGTGGACCTCGCGGCGCTGCCGGCGTCCCCGGCCACCCGCCGCGAGGCGGACCGCCTGGCGGCCGGCGAGGCCGCGCGGCTCTTCGACCTCGCCGATCCCGCCGCTGGCGCCGAGCCCGCCGGAGCGGCCGATCCCCCTCGCCCCGCCGGCCCCGCCCGACCCGGCCGCCCGGCCCCGGCCCCCCTCCTGCACGGCTGCCTGCTGCGGCTGGACGAGGCTGAGCACCTCCTGCTCCTGACGCTGCACCACATCGCGAGCGACGGCTGGTCGCTCGGCGTGCTGATCGGCGACCTGGCCCGCCTCTATGCCGGCGAGACGCTGCCCGAGCTGCCGGTCCAGTACCCGGACTTCGCCCTCTGGCAGCGCGGCTGGCTGCACGGCGAGGCCCTGGCCGGCCAGGTGGCCTACTGGCGCGAGCAGCTCGCCGGCCTGCCGGTGCTCCAGCTGCCGGCCGACCGGCCGCGGCCGGCGGTGCTCGCCCATCGCGGGGCGCAGCTCCGCGCGCTGCTGCCGGGTGACCTGACGGCCGCCCTGCGGCAGCTCGGCCGCGACGCCGGCGTGACGCTCTTCATGACCCTCCTCGCCGGTTTCCGGACGCTGCTCGCGCGCCTCGCCGGGCAGGAGGACCTGGCCGTCGGCACCGCGGTGGCGAACCGCGGGCGGCGCGAGCTGGAGGGATTGATCGGGTTTTTCGTCAACACCCTGGCGCTGCGCGTGAGCCTCGCCGGCGCGCCGGCCTTCGGCGAGCTGCTGGCGCGCGTGCGCCAGGTCACCCTCGGCGCCTACGCCCACCAGGAGGTGCCGTTCGAGAAGCTCGTCGAGGAGCTGCGGCCGGTGCGCGACACCGGCCAGAACCCGCTGGTGCAGGTGATGCTGGTGCTGCAGAACGCGCCGGTGCCGAGCCTGACCCTGCCCGGCCTGGAGCTGGCCGGCGTGCCGGTGGCGAGCGGCACCGCCAAGTTCGACCTGCTGGTGTCGCTCTCCGAGCAGGCGGGCGGCATCGTCGCCACCTGGGAGTACGACACGGACCTCTTCGACCCGGCGACCGTGGCGCGCTGGGCCGGCCACTTCGCCCGCCTGCTGGCCGCCGCCGCGGCGGCGCCCCGCCGTCCCCTCGTGCCGGCGGCGGAGCTCCCCCTCCTCGCCCCGGGCGAGCGCCACCAGGTGCTCGCGGAATGGGGCCGCACGGAGCCCGGCCCCGTCGCGCTCCTGCCGCTCCACGAGCTGTTCGCGGCGCAGGCCGGGAGGACGCCGGACGCGACGGCGGTGGTGGCGCTGGACCGGACGCTGACCTACGCCGAGCTGGCCCGCCAGGCCGGCCGCCTGGCCCGCCGTCTTCGCGCCCTGGGCGTCGGCCCCGAGGTGAGGGTGGGCCTGGCGCTGGAGCGCGGCCCCGCCCTGGTCGCCGCCATCCTCGCCGTGCTCGAGGCCGGCGGCGCCTACCTGCCGCTCGACCTCTCCTATCCCCCGGCACGGCTGGCGTGGATGATCGAGGACGCCGCGCCGCGGGTGGTGGTCACCACCGCGGCGCACCGCGCCGTGGCCGGGCCGGTGCCGGTCTGCTGCCTGGACGGCAGGGACAGCACCGCCGGCGCCGATCCGGGCTCCGGCGGCATGGCCGGCCCTGCCGGTGCCCCCGATGCGGCCGGCCCCGCAGCCGACTCCGCCGTCGGCCCTGCCGCCGACCCCGCCGTCGAGCCTGCCTCCCTCCCCGGCCCCGGCCGCCCGCGGCAGGAGCCGCCTGCCGCCGGGCTGGACAACGCCGCCTACGTGATGTTCACCTCCGGCTCGACCGGCCGGCCGAAGGGCGTGGTGATGCCGCACCGCCCGCTCGCCAATCTCTTCGCCTGGCAGATGGAGCAGACGCCCGCCGCGGCCCGCGTGCTGCAGCTCGCGCCGTCCAGCTTCGATGCCTCCTGCGAGGAGATCTTCACCACCTTCGGCTGCGGCGGCACCCTGGTGCTGATCGCCGAGGAGCAGCGGCGGGACCCGTTCGCGCTCTGGCGGCGGATCGCCGAGGAGCGCGTCGAACGGCTGTTCCTCACCTTCACCGCCCTGCAGCAGCTGGCCTCGGCCTTCCCGGCCGCGGGGATCGCGCCCGAGGAGCTCGCGCTGCGCGAATTCGCTCCCTCCGGGGAGCGGTTGCAGATCACCCCGGAGATCGCCGCGCTCTGCCGCGTCCTTCCCGGCTGTGTCCTGTTCAACGCCTACGGCCCGACCGAGACGCACGTGGCCACGGCCCTGCGGCTCGCGGGCAGCCCCGGCGCCTGGGAGGTCCATCCCACGATCGGCCGCCCGATCGCCGCCACCGGCGTCTACGTCCTCGACCCGCGCTTGGAGCCGGTGCCGCCCGGCGTGCCGGGCGAGCTGTGCGTGGGCGGCGTGGCGGTGGCGCGCGGCTACGAGCGGCGGCCCGACGCGACGGCCGAGCGCTTCGTGCCCGACCCCTTCGGCGTCGCCCCGGGCGCCGATGGCTGCGCCGGCGGCGGCGGGCGGCTCTACCGCACCGGCGACCGCGTGCGTTGGCGCCCCGGCGGCGAGCTGGAGTACCTCGGGCGCCTCGACCAGCAGGTCAAGCTGCGCGGCTTCCGCATCGAGCCGGGCGAGGTGGAGGGCGTGCTCGCCGCGAGCGCCGCGGTGCGCGAGGCGGCGGCCATCGTGCGCGAGGACACCCCGGGCGACTCGCGGCTGGTGGCGTACGTCGTGCCGGCCGCCGGCGGCGCCCCGGACCTTGACCTGGCGGCGCTGCGCCGCCACTGCCAGGGCTTCCTGCCGGCCCACATGGTGCCGTCGTCGTTCGTGGTGCTCGACCGGCTGCCGCTCACGCCGAGCGGCAAGATCGACCGCCGCGCCCTGGCCGCGCGGCCGGCCGCCGCCGCCGCTCCCGCCGCCGCGCTCGGTCACGTCGAGCCGCAGAGCGAGATGGAGCGCACGGTGGCGGCGGCCTGGCAGGAGGTGCTGCAGGTTGGCCGCGTCGGTGTCACCGACAACTTCTTCGATCTCGGAGGGCACTCCTTGTTGATGCTGCGCCTGCACCGCAAGCTGCAAGACCTGCTCGGGCGGGAGCTGGCCGTGGTGGACCTGTTCCGCCATCCCACGGTCGAGAGCTTCGCCCGTTTCCTCACCCAGCCGGCGCCCCGGCTCCGGCCCGCCGGCCCGGCGGCCGCGGGCGCACCGGGCTTCCCCGGCGCCCAATCCGCCGAATCCGCCGCGCCCGCCCCGGATG
>JASLEW010000635.1 GCA_030150965.1 Thermoanaerobaculia bacterium
TCGCCATGGTCGGTCGGTCCTTTCCAAGAAGGTGGACCGAACCGTAGCAGCCGGCGGTCGCATCGCCGGTCCCGGCGCGGTGAGATCGCGGTTCCAAGCGCGCCGGCCCGGTCGCGGGCCGGTTCCCACCGCCCCCAAAGCACGGCGCCGGCCGGCCGCCCCCCTCGCGGGAGGCCGCCGGCCGGCGCCGGAATCTGCGGTGGTCAGGCGGTCAGCGGCGGGACGTCAGGCCGTCCCCCCGGCGCCCGGCCCTCGATCAGGACGATCAGAAGCCGGAGAACTGGTACTGCGCCACGATGTTGTTGCGGTTGCGGACGCCCTCCTGCTGCACCTGGCCGTAGCCGATCTTGAAGTTCGACTTGTAGCCCTGGAAGTACCAGCCGAGGCCGACCTGCCACTGCTTCTGGTCGGGGATGTTGACGCCGGTGTCGCCCTTGAGCTCGGTGTACTGGCCGAACGGCTGCGTCTTGATGGAGTCGATGTAGAAGCCCAGCTCGCCCAGCCAGCTCTTCTGCTTGGGCAGCGTCGGGATCAGCGTGCCGCCGTCGTAGTGCTGATAGTCGAACTGCGCGGTGACGCCGTTGCCGCCGCCCACCGGCTGGTCGAAGAAGGTGTCCACGTCCCACATCTTGTAGGTCTTCTGCGCGTCGTAGCTGGCGCCGACCTCCCAGGTGGCGATCTTGCCCAGCGAGGTGCCGCGGTAGAAGCGCGAGGTCTCGATGCCCCAGAAGTAGAGCGACAGGCGGCCGCTGTAGCGGAACGAGTTGACGTCGTTGGTCCCGCGCAGGCCCTGGAACACCGCGCCGCGGTACTCCAGGTGGTCGGCGATGTAGCCGCGCAGCTCGACGCCGTAATCGCGGCCGTTGTTGGCGGTGAGCGGCGTGCTCTCGGTGTTGGTGAAGGCGCCGAGGTCGATCGGCATCAGCGACGCCGCGGACTGCAGGTGGTTGTAGCTGTTGACCCCCAGCAGCTCGCCCATGTCGATCATGAACTCCGGCGCGAACTGATAGGTGAGGTAGACGGTCTGGAAGAAGATGCTGGGCTGGTTCTTGCTGCCGTCGGCGTTGCCCTTGCCGTAGTTGGGGTTGTCGGTTTCAAAGAAGAGGATGAAGTTCTTGTAGAAGGTGAACTCGCCCTGGAGGCGCAGGCGGCGGAAATAGCCGATCTGCTCGGCGTTGCCGCTGTTGTCCTTGGCGTTCTCCTCGACCTGCCCCTGAACCTGGGCGAGGATTCCCAGGTGATAGGTCAGGTTGCCGTCGGCCGAGGTGACCAGGAGCTGCGCGGCGGCGGACCGGCTGAGGATCAGCATCAGGGCCGGGAGCGCCGCGACCAGGCACGCACGTCTCATGTACCGCGAGATTCCTCTCCGCATAAATCTATCCTTTCTCTCATCCTGCCTGAATGGACACAGGCGTGTTGGGTGAAGCTGAGGATCGGTACGGCTGTATTCGATCGGGCGCTACAGTATGCGAGGGGAGATGTCCTTTCAAGAACCGCCGCGGACCATCTGGTGACAGATCTGCGGCATTGGTGTGACGGGGTGCCGGTTCGTCCCGCCGCCGACGCGGCCCCCGCACCGGTCGCCGCCGCAGGTCCGTGGCACCGCTGTCACACGTCTGTCACAGCCCGGACCAGTGGCTGCCATCCCCGCTCCAGAGAATGACCCCACCGGGAACGAGCCCGCCGGGCCGGCCGAGGACTGGCCACGCGCCGGCCGCCGGCCGCCGGCGATGCCGTGCCACGGCTCCCGTCGCTCGGCCCGGCCTGCTGTCTTGCAGAGTGGACCGGCATCTATAGAAAGGAAGCCTGGAGATGAGACACTGCGCTGGATGTGTGGCCCGGCACGGGCTATCGCGGGGACGGGTGGAGAAACGGCGCTGGCGATCACCGCGGGGCATGGCCGCGGCCGGCGCGATCCTGGCGCTGCCAGCGGTCATGGCGCTGACCGCCACGCTGCTGGCCGCCGCGCCGGCGGCGGCGGTGGAGATCTCGGGGGCGGGCGCCACCTTCCCCTACCCGGTCTATGCCAAGTGGGCGGAGGCCTACAAAGCCAAGGCCGGCGTGAGCATGAACTACCAGTCGATCGGCTCCGGCGGCGGCATCAAGCAGATCGAGGCCAAGACGGTCGACTTCGGTGCCTCCGACAAGCCGCTCGAGCCCAAGGAGCTGGACGCCAACGGCCTGATGCAGTTCCCGATGATCATGGGCGGCGTGGTGCCGGTGGTCAACGTCGAGGGGATCGGCGCCGGCCAGATCAAGCTCAACGGCGCCGCCCTGGCCAACATCTACCTGGGCACGATCAAGAAGTGGAACGATCCGGCGATCAGGGCGCTCAACCCGGGGCTCAAGCTCCCCGACCGCGCCATCTCGGTGGTGCACCGCTCGGACGGCTCCGGCACCACCTTCATCTTCACCCACTACCTGTCGGAGGTGAGCCCGGAGTGGAAGAAGCGGGTGGGCGAGGACGCCGCGGTGTCGTGGCCCACCGGCGTCGGCGGCAAGGGCAACGAGGGCGTCGCCTCCTATGCCAGCCGCATCAACGGCGCCATCGGCTACGTGGAGTTCGCCTACGCGCTGCAGAACAAGCTCGCCTACGTGCTGCTGCAGAACCAGGCCGGCAACTTCGTCAAGCCGGAGACCGCCACCTTCCAGGCCGCCGCCGCCAACGCCGACTGGAAGAAAGCGCCGGGCTTCTACCTGCTGCTCACCAATCAGCCGGGCGCGCAGTCGTGGCCGATCACCGGCGCCAGCTTCATCCTCTTCTACAAGGAGCAGGCGAAGCCCGACATCGGCCGCGCGGTGCTCGAGTTCTTCGACTGGGCCTATCACAACGGCGGCGCCATGGCCGCCCAGCTCGATTACGTGCCGCTGCCCGACAGCGTCATCAAGCTCGTCGAGGACACCTGGCGGACGCAGGTGAAGGCCGGCGGCAAGCCGGTGTGGACGGGCCGTTGAGCGAAGGGCCCGCGGCGCCGTCGGTGGCCACGGCCCCGTCACCGGCGAGCACCCCGGGGACGCCGGCGGCCCCGCCGGGCCCTCAGCGCGCCACGCCCGGCGGCGGCTTCCTGCCGCGCGCCGGGCGCGTCGCCGCGCGTGCCCAGGCCCAGCAGCTCACCGATCGCCTTTTCCACGGCGCCACCTTCTGCTTCGGCTTCCTGGTCTTCTCGCTGCTGGCAGCGATCCTGCTGTCGCTCTACTGGGGGAGCCTCCCGGCCCTTCCCCGCTTCGGCTTCTTCGGCTACGCCCGCAGCCGCGAGTGGACCCCGGTCACCGAGAACCTCGGCGCGCTGGTCGACATCTATGG